>CASDWO010000025.1 GCA_949284575.1 uncultured bacterium | reverse complement strand
CAAAAACTGAAATTTAATTTTAGAAAACCAAAAAAACTAGATTTCATTTTAAGAATTTTTATACTTAAAATTATCTAGTTTTTTCTATTTCCTTTAATTACAATAATTTTTCACTGAAATTTAGTTTTGAAATCAACTTAAAAAAATACTAAGTTTTATCTTAACTAGTATTTTTAAACAGCAACTTCCATTAAAACATTTTTTACAATGTTATCCATTAAAGTTAACTTATTACTCATTAATTCATTTTTTATAATATCAAAATTATTTTTTACTAAATTAATAATCTCTGCTACCCTCGGTAATAATTTCGTCTTTTTAGATAATTCATCAACTATGATCTCTAAGTTAGTTAATCTCGTATATTTACCAAAGTTTTCAGTTTTAATAAAAGTATTATATAAATTAGTAAATGAAACTAAATCGATATCATAAAATCTTTTATCTTCTAATAATTTTAAAGTTGTACACAAATTACCTTTAGCAATAGCAATATCTAAAATAGTTTTTCCTTCATTATTTCTAATATTAGGACTAAACTCTTTATTTCGTTTTAACTTTTTAATAATATTAGCAGTATGGACATAATCTCTAGAAGCTAATAAATGAGCAAAGGTGTTACCATCCTTATTTTGATGATTAATATCATCATCTAATTCACTAACATATTTTTCTACGATCGTATATTGCTTTAATTTCAACAATTTCATTAAAACACTATTGCCATCTTGGTCTAAAGTCATTAAAGGAACAACTTTCTTTTTTAATAACTTATCAACTAATTCCATATGTCCCTCTTTCATTAATTCATAAACCAGGGACGGATCTTCTTCACAGGCTTTAAGGGCTTGCGTCTCATCGAAAAACATTTTAAACACCTCTTCTTTTTACGTGAGGTCTTTATTATACCATAAGAGTCACGTTTTGTCAATTTTACATCTAGTACTAGTATGGCCAAACCCTTAATCTTTATACATAAAATTTATTTTTTTATTACTTCTAATCCCCCCATATAAGGTCTTAATACTTCTGGAACTGTTATACTTCCATCTTCATTATAATTATTTTCAATTACCGCAATTAATCCTCGAGGTGAGGCAACTACTGTATTATTTAAGGTATTAACAAGATAAGTACCATTATCTCCTTTTGCTCTTATTCCTAAACGTCTAGCTTGTGCATCTCCTAAATTAGAACAACTTCCTACTTCAAAGTATTTTTGTTGTCTTGGACTCCATGCTTCAATATCACATGATTTTACTTTTAAATCAGCAAGATCCCCACTACAGCACTCTAACTGTCTAACAGGAACATTCATATTTCTAAATACTTCAACAGTATAACGCCACATTTTTTCATACCAATCCATAGACTCTTCTTGTTTACAAATAACAATCATCTCTTCTTTTTCAAATTGATGAACTCGGTAAAGTCCTCGCTCTTCTAATCCATGAGAACCTCCTTCTTTTCTAAAGCATGGTGAATATGATGTAAGTGTTAAAGGTAATTCTTCTTCTTTAATAATTTGTCCTTTATATCTACCTATCATAGAGTGTTCACTTGTTCCAATTAAATATAAATCCTCACCCTCTATTTTATACATCATCGCTTCCATCTCAGGAAAAGACATAACTCCTGTTACAACATCACTATGAATCATAAAAGGAGGAATACAGTATGTAAAACCTTTATTTATCATATAATCTCTCGCATAAGCGATCATCGCTTCATGAAGTCTTGCAATATCTCCTGTTAAAAAGTAAAAACCTTCTCCAGAAGTTCTTCCTGCTGCTTCTTTATCCATACCATTTAAACTTAAAATTATATCAGCATGATATGGTATTTCATATTTAGGTATATAAGCTTCCCCAAAACGTTCTACTTCTACATTTTCACTATCATCTTTTCCAATTGGAACAGAAGGATCCATAATATTAGGAATTACCATCATCTTATTTCTTAACTCATCACTTAATTTCTTTTCATCTTCTTCAATAGAAACTAATTTCTCATTAATCTTTTTTACTTCCTCTTTCTTTTTATTTGCTTCTTCAACATTCTTATCTCTCATTAATAAACCAATTGCACTACTTTCCTCATTACGAGTCTTTCTTAACTCATCACCTTCTTGTTTTAAAGCTCTAATTTTAGCATCAAGTTCTACTACTTCATCAACAAGTGGTAATTTTTCATCTTGAAATTTTTTCTTAATATTTTCCTTTACTATTTCTTTATTCTCTCTAACAAATTTAATATCTAACATATTTTCTCCTTTCTTAAATCGACAAAAAAGGATGACCCTTAAGGAGCCTACACAAAGTATAGACGGTGCCATCCTTATTATTTCTCATTTTAGATAACGGTATTTGCCGGAATAACATCTATAGAGGAGATAGTTATGTCTTTATCATTGTTTTCACCAACCACAATGTCTCTGCAATAAAGATTAATAACATTATCTCTAATTATCGATTTGTTAATATTATAACCATTATTTTATTATTTTACAAGAGTTATTTAGCATAATCACATTTACTACATTTAATATTATCATCTTTAACTACTAACATTTCTCCACATTTAGGACATTTATCTCCTATTGGTTTATCCCAAAAAGCTTCCTTACATTTAGGAAAATTACTACATCCATAAAATGTTTTACCTCGTCTTGTTTTTCTTTCTAGGATTTTACCATCACATTTAAGGCAATTACATACTTCAATTACTTGTTTCTCTTCTTTTTTTATGTATTTACATTCTGGATAATTAGAACAAGCGACAAACTCTCCATAACGACCAGTTCGCTTAACTAAAGGGCTACCACACTCTGGACATATCTCCCCAGTAGACTCAGCTTCTTTTTTCTCCATATCACTAAAAGCTTTTTTAACTCGTGGTTCAAAAACATCATAGAATTCTTTTAAGACTGTATTCCAAACTAAGTTACCATCAGCAATTTTATCAAGTTCTTCTTCCATATTTTTAGTATATTCTACATTTATAATATCACTAAAAAATTCCTGTAGTTTATCAGTTGTTTCTATACCTATTTCTGTTGGAATAAACTTTTTATCTTCAACTTTAACATAACTTCTTTCTTTAATAGTATCAATAGTTTTAGCATAAGTAGATGGACGACCAATCCCTAAGTCTTCCATTTCTTTTATTAATTTAGCTTCTGTATATCTAGCTGGTGGTTTAGTAAAGTGTTGTTCTGAAAGTATATCACTAGCTTTATAGTTATTACCTTCTATTAAATCAGGAATAATTTTATCTTCACTATTTTCATAATCACCATATACTTTTAAATATCCATCAAATACTAAAACACTTCCTGTCGCTTTAAACTTATAATCATTGTTATTAAATATTAATGTTGTTTGATCCATAACAGCATCTGCCATAAGCGAAGCTAATGCTCTTTTATAAATTAAACTATATAGTTTAAACTCATCATTAGATAGATATTGTTTAACTTTTAATGGTTCTCTTAATATACTAGTAGGTCTAATTCCTTCATGAGCATCTTGAACATTATCAGTTTTTTTAGCATGTTTAGTATAACCAATATATTTTTTTCCAAAACTCTCTTCTATATAATGAAATGCACTACCTACAAACTCTGAAGATAATCTAATCGAATCAGTTCTCATATAAGTAATAAGACCAACTGTTTCAGTCCCTAAATCTATACCTTCATAAAGTTTTTGAGCGATAGACATCGTCTTTTTAGCTGTAAAGCCTAACTTAGTAGAAGCTTCTTGTTGTAGAGTTGATGTGATAAAAGGAGCTCTGCTTGCTCTTTTTCTTTTCTTTTTTTCTATACTACTTAAGTTATAATCATCACCAAGTTCCTCTAATACTTTGTTAGCTTGGTCTTCATTATGAAGTTTAATATCTTCATCTTTATATTTAAATAAAGAAGCCTCTATTTCTTCTATAATAGCAGTTATTGTAAAGTACTCTTCTGGCACAAAAGCTTCTATTTCCCGCTCTCTATCAACAATAAGTTTTAAAGCAACACTTTGAACACGTCCTGCACTCTTCGCTTTTATTTTAGACTGTAATAATTTAGATAATCTAAAACCAATTATTCTATCAAGTATTCTTCTAGTCTCTTGACTCTTAACTAAATTATCATCTATTTTAGTTGGATGTTTAATCGCATCAAGTACTTTATCTTTAGTAATCTCGTGAAATAAAACTCTATCATAGTCTTTATCTTTAATATTTAAAGCTTCTTTTAAATGCCAAGAAATCGCTTCTCCCTCCCGATCAGGGTCGGTTGCAAGAATAATATGATCTGCATCTTTAACATCTTTTTTTAAAGCACTAATTATCTTTTTCTTACCCTTTAATGGTATATAATTAGGTTTAAAACCATTTTCTATATCAACACCAAGACCTAAAGGCCCACTAGTTGCTAAATCTCTAATATGACCTTGACTTGCCACTACTTTATAATCATTACCTAAGTATTTTTCAATAGTTTTACTTTTACTAGGACTTTCCACTATCACTAAGTTTTTAGACATCTAATCCCTTCTTTCATACAAATTTATACATGAGAATCATTACTTTGTCAACTCTAAATATTCACTAACAGGTCCATAACTCTTTCTGTGTTCATCTATTATTCCATATTCTTTTATAGCATCAAGATGTTTCTTAGTAGGATAACCTTTATTATTTTTAAAGTCATACATAGGGTATTTTAAATCTAGTTCATCTAACATTCTATCTCTTGTTACTTTAGCGATGACTGATGCTGCACTTATAGTAATACTTTTTAAATCTCCTTTAATAATAGATGTTGTAGGAATATCTATATCTAGCTTCATCGCATCTATTAAAACATGTTCAACTTTACAAGAACAATTGTTAATTGCCTCTTTCATTGCCATCTTTGTCGCTTCATAAATATTAACTTCATCTATTTTTTTCTCACTTATAATACCTACTCCTACTCCTAAAGCCTGTTCCATAATCAAGTCATAAAAATACTCTCTTTTCTTTTCACTTAACTTTTTAGAATCAGTTAATCCTTCTAAATTAAAGTTTTCAGGTAAAACAACGCAACTAGCGACAACAGGACCTACTAAAGGACCTCTTCCTACTTCATCAACACCTGCGATAAAGTTAATACCCCTATCACGTAATTTCCTTTCAAAATAATAATTATCTTTAAGACATACTTTTAACTCTAAGTTTTTTATTAACTTTTTATCTTTAGGTTTATTCATTTCTTTTTTTAACTCATAGCATGCTTCTAAATTCATAAATCTATAACCCTCAATTTCTACAACCTTAGATTCGTCATATAAGTTATAATTAATATCAAAGATATCTTTATATTTAATTAATGCATTATACTCTACTCTTAAAAGCCAATCAATAGAATCAAATAGTTCTTTAGAACAGGCAAGATCTATATCACTTGTCTCATCTATAATATCTTGACATACTAAAGAAGCTCCACTAATTACTATATACTTATCTTTAGGTAAATCTAATTTCTCTAGTTCCTTAAATATTTCTTCCTTTGTCATACTTCCTCCTACTATATATTATTTACACTATAATAAAATATTTTTGCATGATTTGTAATATATTGATAATTTTTTTTATTTTTTCTATTCTTTTCTAAAAAATTTATTACTATAGATATATCATCAGCATCTTCCATCTTTACCATAACTTCTTTACCTATACTTAACTGCTCAGCCATAATTTTTTCATTTAACATACTAGGTATAAATATATAAAAATCTACATCTATATAACTACCACTATCTTCACTTAAAACTACCCCATTTTTTCTATTAGTAAACACTCTAATAATTTGATATAAAAGATTATAACTACTACTACAAACATAAATATCTAAATTAGGAAATCTATCTGTTACTTTCTTAACTTCCTCAGTATAACTTAAATTATTAGAAACTATCTTTTCATAATCTTCTATAAGTAAAGCTTCATTTAAAGGTAATAAGTTAATAATAATTTTTCCTTTAAAGTTATTTAACATATTAAGAGCATCATCTAATGTTAAAATATCATAATAAGTTAATTCACTTAAATTATTATTTTGGATTGTATTAATAGTTATCTTATTAGTAGTTACAGGTGAAAACACCAATACTTTCTTATCTTTAGTCATAACTATATCTAACATAACACCAGTTAAGCCTTCTATATTATTAACAGACTCTATAAAGGTTTTATTATTATACAAATTACTTTTATGAGCGATAATCATCATAATAAAAACATCCTTTCTTCTATAGAATATGTAGAAAGGATAGTTTTTTTAACTCAATTTTGCTTTTATTTTACTAGATACTTCTTTCATATCAGCTTTACCTGTAACTTTAGAAGTAACAATCTTCATAACTTTACCCATATCTTTAATAGTAGAAGCACCTACTTCATTAATAGCATTTTCAATAATTTCATCTATTTCTTCAGGACTTAAAGGTTCAGGCAAATAATTTTTAATAATAAGAATCTCTTTATCTAAAGATTCTACTAAATCCATTCTTCCTGCTTTACTAAATTCCATTTTAGATTCTTCACGAGTCTTTAATTCTTTAGCAAGAACAGAAATTACAACTTCATCAGTTATCTCTATTTTTTTATCAATTCGCGTCTTATCAATAGCAGCTTTAAGCATTTTAATAACAGATAGGCGAAATTTATCTTGTTCTTTCATCGCCTGAATCATATCATTTTTTATTTTATCAAACATAATCTCATCTCCTAACTTGCAACTGTTTCTCTACTTGATAAATAATAGTTTTTACCATCTTTAACAAACGTATAATTATAAGTATTTTTTAAAGTTCCAATAACCCCATCTAATACTTCCACAGTTAAAATAATATTATCATCATCATCCAAACTAGCAGCTTTTAAATTTAAATTAACTGGATCTACACTAACTTCTTCATCTTTTGTAAAGATAGCATAACCATTCATCGTAGTATCATAAAAAGCATAGTGATTTGGATCTATTTCAAAAGAAATATTCTCAGTAGTTGTATTATCTCCATAAATATCTTTAATAGTATTTTCTAAAGATGCACTAGGAAGAAAATCAACAACTCCATCACAGTGATATCCCGTAGTATCATCTGTAATATTTAAAACATCACAACTAATAGATTCTTTCTTATCTAAATTTTTATAACCATAATAAAGTTTAGCAGAAGGACTCATAATATCCATAATATCAAGATCAGCATAAGCGATTTTTTCATATAAAGAACTAACTCTCTCATCTTTTATAGATATACTATTACTAGAAGAAGAATTAAGTTTCTTATAGGCAAAAATAACGCCTCCTATCACTAACTCAAGAATAATGATACCAACAACAACTTTAAACCATGTATTGTTTTTCTTCATAATCATCTCCTCCTATATCTTCTTTTTCTTAATAAAGAATTTAATAATATAAAACTCAAAAATAATCATAATTATAATAAAAGCCCAAGAAATAATAGTATAGACAAGTCCCAAAGTATAATTAGCAGCAATTCCTAAAAGACTTTCAGGAATATATTTATCAATAATCGCTGCCACATCATCTAAAGGAATGTTATTTTTTATAAAAGTAAGTATTCTTAAAAAGATATCAAAAATAGCAATAAAGTAAACAAAACTTGAAAATCTTCTAAAAAAGATTACTACTAATACTAATAGAATTATAAAAACTACTAAATCTATATACATATAACCACACCTCTTTTTATTTTTCAATAAAATATAAATTCTTTTCTTTTTCTCTACCTAAAGTAGTATCATCACCATGACCTGTATATAAAACTATATCATCAGGATATTCCTTAATTCTTGCAATTGATTTATCCATCTCACTAGTACTTCCTGTAGGTAAATCACAACGTCCTACAGTATCTTTAAAAATAAAATCCCCAACAAACATTACTTTTTCTAAAGCAAAGTAAAATGTTACAGAATCACTACTATGACCAGGTGTAAATATAGGTATGAATTTAAAAGGACCAACTTCTACTTCTTTTAAATCAGTTAAGTTACTCTTCTTAAAGATTTTTAAACGTCTATTCATATTTAAAAAATCTCTTAAAGCCCCAATATGATCAAAATGAGCATGAGTAACTAAAACACCAACGATTTTATCAGTACCAACTAATTCTTTAATATTTCTACTATCACTACCAGGATCAACAATTAAGCAAGCACCATCTTTACTTAAAACATAGCAATTTTCCTCTAATGCCCCTGTAACAATTTTTTTAATCTCCATAATATTCTCCTATTCTAATGTAACATAAACAATAACTGTTTTATTTTTGGTTACTATTATATTATACATCTTTTTTTAGGAAAAGCTAGTATATTTTAATTTGTTAGCTTTAATATAGTAAATATCTTAAAGATATATCTTTAAATATTTAAACTTAGACTCTATACTCCATTAAATTTCTATTTAACTAGCAAGCTCCAAAGTGAAAGGATCTGTTTTAGTCCCTGTTCCAGAAGTTATTTGCACGCTAGATTTCAGATTCATGGATGGCCGAGCCCCGTACGGAGCGCTCGAAGGCGAATTGTAGTCCGCATAACCATTGCCGTTGACAAACCGAACGCGTGACGAACTATATGGTGTTAAAGTCCAATAGTATGTATTGTTACCATATCTATCAAATTGTCCGGCCATTAATTCTCCAAATCTTAATAATCCTACTTTAGCTTCTGCTACATTTGAGGTTGTTGCAGTTCCACTTGCATCTGTGTATTTTGCATTCTTATATGAATAGGAACTACCACTTCCTACTGTTCCAAGATACCAAGTGGTACTGTCTTCTATCATATCAATATATGTACTATCTACATAGTTTGTTAGATATTCTCCATTTAAAAATGTACCTACTGTATTTGTACTTGAGAATGTTGTATTACTTCCAAAATTCATTGTTATAAATGTACCAGAACTCTTTAATGGTTCGGCACTGACTATCTTTGTTCCTGTTCCATTTTCGTGGCTTACTATTCTATATAGATTATTTTCATTATTTCCAAAACGGATGTATTCACCGCTATATCTACTTGAAAGAAGTGTTCCTGAAAGATTAGTATCATTATCTCCGTTTAATCTATATGGATTATCTATTGTTCCATCACCATCTACGATACGAACGCTAGATTTTAGATTTATAGACGGCCGAGCCCCGTACGAATTGCCCGAAGGCGAATAGTCGCTCGCACTACCATAGCTGTTGACACGCCGAACGTAAGACGAACTATATGGGGTTAAAGTCCACCAAGAAAGTCCATTATTTAAATAACTATCTGTTCCACCATTATTACTAGACTGATATTCATACATATTAAGCAAGCCTACTGCATCTGTTACTACTGTACCATCATCACTTGGCTTTGTTATGCTTCCTAGAGCAGTGGCATCTAATGTGGCATTCCACTTTGCACCTGTTACGATAAAGTTCTCATAATCTCTTAAATTGCCTAAAAAACCATCGACACTAGTATCATTTAACCACTCTTCCATATAACTTCCTGCAAAGTCTGTACTACCACTTGAATAGGTAATTGAACTTATATCCCATTGTGTTACTAGCTTAGTTGTCTTTGCTTCATTATTAACAGACACCGCTCTCCATAACTTTCCACTATACCAGATATAATTATTAGGGTCAGTCCCTGTTATAAATGTATCTGTTCCATCATCATATGTGCTTCCACTAGTAAGTCCTGCTAATATCGTATCTCCTGCTTTTGGTACTTCTTGAGTTGCTACTACTCTTAACTTTCCTTTAAATGTCTTACCACTTGCTTCTTCCTTAGTTGCATCATAATCTATCCATATTCTTAATGTGTAGTTAATCGTTTCATCTACTGCTATAGTCCCAAAATCTACTCTTCTATTTGGATCACTTCCCATAGTCGTTAAATCTTTTGGTCCTATTACTTCCTCATTTCTTGTTAAGCTATATCTAATTGCACTATCAGGTATCCTAGTTTCTCCTTCATCTAAAGGAATATCATCTAAATAGATGGTATAATCTGTATCAATATTACCTTCATTCGTTAAAGAAAAATTAAAGCCATTTAAAGCAATTCCTTCACTATCTTCTATAGGAATTTGTTTTTCAAGGGTTAATTCATTATCTTCAGTTAATATTAAATCTAAAGTCCCTGCTCTTATCACATAATCTTTTTGACCTTCTAAAGTTGTCCTAAGATAAGCATATGTTATACCTAAAGCTACTAATATTACTAATAAAACACTTCCTAATATTATGATTTTTTTCTTATCACTTGTATCTTTCATCTTATCCCTACTTTCAATTAAAATTCTAGCATAAAAAAAGAAAACTAACAACAAAAAAGAATCTCAAATGAGATTCTATTCATAGTTAGTTGCTTTAACTTCCATAAAGCTTCTTGGATGATTACATACTGGACATACATCAAGTGCATCTTTACCAACATATACATGTCCACAGTTACGACAAATCCAAATCTTGTCTCCATCTTTATGGAATACTCTATCATCTTTAACATTCTTAAGAAGAGTTAAATATCTTTCTTCATGTTCTTTTTCAATCTTTGCTACACTTTCAAAAAGATAAGCTATACGAGTAAATCCTTCTTCTCTTGCAGTTTCTGCAAATCCTTTATACATATCAGTCCACTCATAGTTTTCTCCAGCAGCAGCATCTTCTAGATTAGTCATAGTATCAGGAATATCTCCACCATGTAATTCTTTAAACCATAACTTAGCATGTTCCTTTTCATTATTAGCAGTTTCTTCAAAAATAGCTGCTATTTGCTCATAACCATCTTTTCTAGCTTTAGAAGCGTAATATGTATATTTATTACGAGCTTGACTTTCACCAGCAAAAGCTGTCATTAAATTTTGTTCTGTTTTTGAACCTTTTAATTCCATAATTTATACCTTCTTTCTTAAATTTATTTATATTAAAGAGATAAATCTCTTAATATACTACTTAAATCCTTAAAATTAGTATGAAGAAGCTTTAAAGCTTTAGGACTATTAGGATAACCAAGATATGTTTTATAAATATTTATAACATCTTTATTCTTATAACAGAATCTAATATTATTACTCTTATCATCATCTTCTAATCCTTTAGCTCTTGCTAAATTAATATCAGCCATTTTATTAATAGCAGTAAGAACTTGTCCTCCACCAGATACACAACCTAAAGGACAATTCATAACTTCAATAAAATCATAACTATCTAAATCATCTAACACTTCTTCAATATTTTTCATACCTTGAACAGATGCTACTCTTAATTTATAAGGACCAATATTAACAGTAGTCTTCTTTATTGTACCACTTTTTTCATTTTCTACAAGATGCAAAAAATCAGTTACTTTATCTTTACCAGTTATTATATAATTAGCACATCTTAAAACTGACTCTAAGACTCCTCCACTTCTACCAAAAATAAGTCCTCCCCCACTTCCTTTTGATAAAAGACTAGAAAACTCTTCTTTTTTTACTTTCGTAATATCTATACCTGATTCTTTTAAAAGTAGTACTAATTCATTAGTTGTAATAGCAATATCCATTCCCATTTCACATCTTCTAATTTCAAACTTTTTAGCTGTACAAGGAACGACAACAACATTAACAATATCTGACTTATTAATATCCATCATTTTTAAAAAGTAAGTATTAATAACAGAGCTTTGTATACCAATAGGACTCTTAACAGTTGATAAATGATCTATTTTATCAGGATGATATATTTCTAAATATTTAACCCATGATGGACAACATGAAGTAAACATCGGTAAAGTCTTCTTGTTTTTTAATCTATCAACTAACTCCATTGCTTCTTCCATCACCGTCATATCAGCACCAAATGTTACATCAAAAACATAGTCAAATCCTACTTCTTTTAAAGCCCCAACTAATTCTTTTTCTAAGAAAGTTCCAGATAAAAGACCAAAACCTTCTCCAATAGAAGTTCTAACAGCAGGAGCTACTGATATTGTAACTATCTTATTAGTATCATGAAGATAATCTAAAACTTTCTTATAATCATATTTAGGTACTAATGCCCCTACAGGACAATTTAAAATACACTGTCCACAATTTATACAAACTGCTCTTTTACATCTTTCATCATAATTAATACCAATAACATCTTGACATATCGTCTTACATCTACCACAGTTTATACATCTTTCTTCAATTCTTTTAATAGCAACATTATCTTCATCAATCCTAACTGCTTTATTTAACTCCATAACTTCCCTTTCCTTTACAACTATCACATATTCCTTCAAATACTAAATTAATATATTTAATATCATCTAAATTAGAATTAGAATGAACATTTAATAATAACTTATCAATCAAACTATCATCAAGAAAAACATCTTTAATATTATGACAATCTAAACAATAGAAATGATAATGATCCATCCTATAATCATAATGAACTCCATCAGGACACTCAATGCGTCTAATTTTATTTTCTAAAACTAAACTATTAACTGTCCGATAAACAGTCGCTTGTCCAATATTTTTATCTTTTAAAGCCTCACATAACTCTTTAATCGTTTTATGATCATAACTATTCTTTAATACATCCATTATCTCTTGTCTTTGTATTGTTTTTCTTTCCATCTTTAAACACCTTATTGATAATTATTATCAATAAAATTATAATAAATTTATCTATCAAAGTCAACATCTTTTACTTTTTACATACATTAAAATAGGTGTTCTATATGAAATTTAAAGGAAATAAACATAGTCCCTTTTGTAGATGTAATTTCTGCAAACAAAAAAGAAGAAATAGCATCTTCTATTTAGGAACTTTATTAGCTTTAATTATAATTATCTGCTATCAAGCTATTCTTTTACTATTTTTAGTAACAAGAATTCATGCTTTTCTTTTAGTTATGGAACTTATTCTTTTCATCATCTTGGTAGTTTTTTTGATTTTGTAAAACAAAATCACTTATCTTTTTTAATTTATCAAAATACTCTGTTAATAAAATACATTTTTCTAAAGAAGAAGGATAAATATCTATTTTTATAGGCATTACTAAATTAATAATAAACTCTAAAAATTCTAATTTATTATACTGATATTTATGTTGATAAAATTTAAAATTACTAAACATATCCGTATCATTATAATTATGATTATAAAAATAGAGAAAATCTTCATACACTTCTCCTTGATGAGCATTTTCTAAACTAATAAAGTACTCATTATCACTATAAAGAAAATGATCTAATTCACACTTACCATGACAAAAGACAACTCTTTTAACTTTTGTTTTTTTAATTAAATCATACCATATATCTAAAATACTCTTAACATAGTTTAAAGCTTGATAAATAATAGAAACATTTCTTATAAATAGATATTCACTAGGTGCTAAATAAACTTTAAGTTCTAACATATCTTGTAAAGTATAATAATATTTCTCTAAGTAAATAATAGTCTGTTTATATTTATCATACTTAGCTTGTTCTAAATCTTTATCAAGATCCTGATAAGTAGTAGTTTTATTTTGTAAAATACTAAGAACATAAACAAGTCTTTTCGCAAGCTCATCTTTTTTTAAACTACGAGATTCTAAATAATTAAAGTATAGTTCCTTATCTGTTATTTTTAATGGTTTTAAATAATAAGGAACTTCATGACTATCCAAGTAATGATAGATCTTCTCTATATCATACTTCTTTTTCTTTTTAATAAAGATTTTATTTTGATCATTATAAGTAATAATACGATTATTATTTAAATAGGTATATTTTTTTATTAAAGTCTCATTCATTACTTTCTAAAAGCAAATTAGGAATTATTAACTTAGTACCTACTTTTAAGTTCTCTAAATCATTATATTCACCTAATATTTCTCTATTTACTTTATATTTATTCATAACTTCATCAATACTATCATCTTCTCTTAAAATATAAATAGAATAAGTTGAATAAGTCTCTTTAGTATTAGCAAAACTTGAGAATATAGAATCCATTACTTCTTTATTAGTATTATTATCATTTTCTTGATTAACTTCTATTTCACTTTCATCTTTCATTACTTTCACCTCTTTTAAAGGCTCTTCTTCTAACACCTCTACTTCTTCTAAAGGCTCTACTAAATTAGCATCTAAAACATCTTCTACTTCTTCATCTTTTCTTTCTTTAGGAGTATCTATTACTTCTAAATCTTTACTTTCTCTTAAACTACACTCTTCTTTAACTTCATCTTTTAATGGTTCTTTTTCTAAAACTACACTCTCTATTTCACTATCTTTTTCCATAATATCAGTAACATCAACTTTCTCTAAACCTTCAATTAGAATCTCTACTTTAATATTAAGTGCTTCTTCATTAATAATTTTATAAGTAAAGTCATTAATATCTATTTTTCTTTTATCTTCTAAAAGATTAGTAGTAAGCATTATTTCAACAGGAATCTTATAATTAAACTCTTCTTCTAAAGTACTAGCTTCTGTCATTTTATAAGTTCCACTAATAATTAAATTACCCTCTATCTCACTTTCATTTATAAAGGATAAATCATGTTCTAAAGAAATACTACATATTTCTCCTATCATAGTCTTAAATACTATCTCTTTTTCTAAAGATACAATTTGCCGCATTTTTAATCATCCTTTCCTTAATAAAAATATATTAAAAGAAAAAAAGATTATTACTGATTTCTTTTAAAAGTAATAATCTTTGCCTTATTATTTTGATTAAAAAGCTCTTTTACACTATTAATAGCAATTAAATTATATAAATTATCTTTCTCTTCTTTTTCTAAAATAGTTAAAATATCATATAAATACTTATTAGCTTTTATATTAGCTTTATAATAATCAGGAAAATATTTTTTTAAATATTCAATAGAATTTATAATATAAGGATTATCTTTAACATAAAAAGGATCTGTTTCTTTTATTAGTAAATCATCAAGTTCTATCATTTCTAAATAATCAAGATAATCAAAAGTATAACCTCTTTTAAAACATTCTATATTTAAATATTCATCAATTAGTTTATTTTTATTAGGAAGCTCTCTTAAAGACTGTAAAACATTATAAGAATAAGGATCATTAAGAAGTCTAGAAATTTCTAATCCATCAGTTAAAAAATCTTCATCAAGCAAAAAGAAATATGGTTCTGTAAGTAAAAGACCATGTAAACTCTTTTTATAAAAGGTATCATCAATATAAACAAAAGTATCATCATCTCTTGCAATATCTGCCTTTAATGACATAATTAAAAATCTATTTTCAGTTTTTAAATTATTTAACTGCATACTACTTCTTCCTTCTTAAAAAGATTATTATAAACATCTCTATAATTACTAACAAAAACAAACTCAATATTTTCTCTAATTTCAAGAGGAATCTCTTTTAAATCTTCTTTATTATCTTTAGGTAAAAAGATAGTTTTAATTCCTTCACGATAAGCCCCTAATACTTTTTCTTTAACGCCACCAATTTCTAAAATATCTCCTTGTAAAGTAATCTCTCCTGTCATAGCTATTTTAGAAGATATTTTAATACCCGTTAAAGAACTAAGTAAAGCTGTAGTTAAAGCAATACCTGCACTAGGTCCTTCTTTAGGAATAGCCCCTTCAGGAACATGAATATGGATATCATTAGAAAATATCTCTTTAGAAAGATGAAATTTCTTTCTATTAGCTTTTATATAACTAAGAGCAATTTTAGCAGACTCTTGCATTACTTCTCCTAAAGATCCTGTTAAAACTAAATTAGCATTACCTTCATAATAGGTTGCTTCTATTTTTAAAGTATCTCCTCCATATTGTGTATAAGCAAGGCCATTAACAACTCCTTTTATTTTCTCTTCCTTCATCTCTTTAGCAGTATAAATCTTTTTATCTAAATATTTAACTAAATCTTTAGAATCAATTTGATAAAAGACTCCATCACCATCTATTAAGACTTGTTTAACAATTTTTCTTAAAATCTTAGCAATTAGCCTTTCTAGATTTCTAACTCCTGCTTCTTTAGTATAATAGTTAATTATATCTAATATCGCTTGATCTTTAAACTGAACTTGTAATGAAGATAAACCATGTTCATCCAAAGCTTTAGGAATAAGATAATTTTTAGCTATATTAAGTTTTTCATATTCTGTATAAGAATCTAAATATATTATTTCAAGACGATCTTTTAATTCAGGAGGTATTTGCTCCTCATAATTAGCAGTAGCGATAAAAAGAATATCAGATAGATCATATTCTTCTTCTAAATAATGATCGGAAAATTTATTATTTTGTTCTTTATCAAGAACTTCCAAAAGACTACTAGCAGGATCACCTCTAAAGTTCTTTGTCATTTTATCAATCTCATCTATAACAAAGACAGGATTAGAACTACCACATTTTCTTAAACCTTGAATAATTCTTCCTGGCATCGCCCCTACATAAGTTCTCCGATGACCAACAATCTCTGCTTCATCGTTAATACCTCCAACAGAAACACTAACTAACTTTCGATTTAAGCTTTTAGCAATTACTTTAGCTAAAGATGTTTTACCAACTCCAGGTGGCCCTATTAAACAAAGAATTGGACTTTTTTCTTTAGAAGAATTTTGTTTAACAGCAATATATTCAACAATACGCATCTTTACTTTTTCTAAGCCATAATGACTCTCATCTAGAGTCTTTTCTATTTCTCTAAGTGAAGTAACATCTTTAGTTTTATAATCCCAAGGTAAACTTAACATTGTATTAATATAATCATGTAATATAGCAGATTCCGGTGAATTAATAGTTAAAGATTCATAATGTGAAATTTCTTCTTTTATTTTAACTTTAACTTTATTAGAACATTTTAATTTCTTTAATTTATTTTTAAAAGTCTCTACAGTCTTACTTTTACTACTAACTTCTCCTAATTCATTAGAAATTATTCGCATTTTCTCTTGTAAATAGTATTTACGTTGATCATCATCTATTTTTTTATGAACTTTAAGTTCAATTTCTTTTTCTAATTTAGCTAAATTAATTTCTTCTTTTAATTGACTAATTAAGTTAACCGCTCTTTTAGTAGGATCAAGTTCATAAAGATATGTTTTTTTTATATCAGGAGAAAGATTTAAAAAGGAAACAATAAGATCAGTTAAGTCATCTAAATTATTGATTGATGATATTTCTCCTAACATCGCATTACTTACAGTAGATATCTCTCTAACATAACGTTCATAATTACGATATAGCATATCTAAGTACATTGTTTCATCTTTAATAGGAAGAGAAGGAATCTCTTCATAAGTAGCTTTATAAGTACCATTATCTTCATCATAATTAGTAATTTTAACTCTTTTAATACCAACAACAATATAACGCATTTTAGAATTTGGAATATTAAGTTTTAAAGTTAAGGTTGCTAAAAGACCTATTTTAGGTAATTCTGTAATATCGTTAGTACTAATATCATCAATAGAATGAACAATAATTATTTCTTTATTTTCTGTTTTATCTATGTCATTAAGGATAGATTGTTCTTTATAATCTGTCGTCTCACCACGATATTCAATATTAGGAAAAAGGATTCCATTATTAATGATTAAAACAGGTAACTTAGCCATTTATATTCCTCCTCTAAAGAACTAATAACTATTATAACCTATTTATCAATTTTCGCAAGAAATTTAAAATTAAAAAGTACAATTTTATCTAAAACTGTACTTTAACATAAATTAATTTACCTCTATTACATATTATCAATGTTCTATGATAATACATAAGGATTACCAGTAGTACCATCGCCTGAAGCAAAACCATTATCAACTTTTACATTAATAACTGGTCTTATATCATAATAATAATTAACATACCCATAACCTTTAGATGTAGAAATATAAGCACTATCTGAATAAAAACGATTAGGTGACATGGTTAAAGTAGAAGATAAATAACTATCGCCACCTGTATGCGTTGTTTCTCCTGCTAATATTACCTCATCTTTTGTTATTAACCCTACTTTTAATCTATAACTTCCTCCATATGTTTTATCTGTTTTTGGACATATCAATGTTGGCATATCCGCCTTAGTCCAATTAGAAGCCCATTGTTCTAAACGATCACTACTTGAATATACATAAAAATCCAGCTTTAAGCCAGCTAATCCATATTCACTTGTTAACTTATACCCACTACTATCACTACAAAATCTTCCGTCTATTACTTTATCATCATATAATGATCCCGCAACTGCCACACTATACCATATATCTATATCCGTTTTAACATTTGAATCTAATTCATTTGTATTTCTATCATAAGTGTATCCTGTATATTTTGGATCACTTTTATCGAAATTATAGAATCCGCCCGCTATACCTAAATCTTCTAAAATTGCATTAGTACTTGTTCCATTATAAATTAATCTTAAACTTCCGTCTCCATTTACCCTTACTATTCTCCAGTACATTGGTGTTCCTGCACTATATTTTAATACTTTATTAGATTCATTACAACTACTATCATCATATTGACAACTTTCTAATGTTACAAAATCATTGCTACCATATCTATATACATAATAATCATCAGTATACGTTCCAAATTGCACATAATTATTTACATTACTTCCTCTAAAATAATAACTTGTTCCATCTTCATCTTCCATACTATATAAGCCATTCGTTATATATTCTTGATTAGTAATCATATTCCAATCATCATAATTATCAATTATAATTCCATCTGCTGTATAATTAAACATATTTTCTTTTTCTACTTGTAAAGGATTGTCTTCTAAAATTTCTCGAGTAGTTAAAGGAACATATTTCTCTCCATCTTTTCCATAGACATTTATCTTTACACTAAATTGTAAATCTCCTCCATCTCCTTGAGGATTATATTCTTCTGTTACATACATTCTAAGTCTATAAGTATTTGATTCGCTCGAGCTCATGCTACCTGTATATAAACTCATTTCTTCTGATGGTCTTCCTGTATATTCATTAGCACTTGCTTCTTCATTATATATTTTGGGAGCCATTACTTCTTCTTCATCCCCATCTTCTGTTACTCTTGTTAAATATAACTTGATATTAGATCCATCTATCTTTCTTTCTGCTGTTGTTACATCTTTTGCAGCTATTTCATAATTTATATTTGTATCTCCTGTTATATTGCCACTTACTGTAAATTCAAAATAATCTTCTAATTTTTTACCTGTTTTATCTGTTGTAGGTAAAGCTTTATCTAGACTTATAACATTATCAGTCTCTTCATAAGTCATACTAATAGCACCTGTTGTTATTGTATTTACTTTAGATCCTAATCCACTATAACTAAAAGCTGCATAACTAACTCCTACTATTAATATTAATAATAATACTATTAAAACTCCAATTATAATTATTTCTTTTCTTTTACTCATACTTACCTCTCATTCTATTTTTTCTCGCACTAAAAAGAACAAAATATTTCTATTCTGCTCCTATGTCATAGGAAAGAAAGTAACTATTTGTAAAATTGTATATCGCATATTTTTTACCTCCTTTTCCATCTTCTCTACCATAATTTTAGCATAGTTAACGTTACATTGTCTAGAAGGAAAAAGAAAAAAGAGCCTAAGCTCTTTATATCATTTTAACTAACCCTTTATAACATCAGATATTCTGCATGTACCATCTTGAGTATAAGAACTAGTACCTTGACCTTTATATAATTTCAATGTTCCACCTTTAGCTAAAGAACCTTGAAAATTACTAGAAGAACCACCACTTGCAACATCTTTTTCAATTACATGATCACGGTTTAAATCACTTTCTAGAATAACACCGAAACCATTGTGTTGTGCATCTTCCATTTGAATATAATATTCATATTTATCTTGACCACTTGTTGTATCATTATAAATAATAATATAACTATTATCACTAAAAGCTTGACCAAATGAACTCTCATGAGAACCACTTTCTAGAGCAATTGTATTAGTTTCTATAACTAAACATTCTCCACGTCCTGGTAAATCATAATCTCCATTGACAAAGCTTAAACGTGCAGCATTTGCATATTGTAAAGCTGTTGTTCTAAATGTATCCTTACGGGCATTTCTAATATAACCTGACATAGCTGTAATTGCTAAAGTCATTAATATTGCTAAAATAATTATTACTGCTAGTAATTCGATCAAGGTGAAACCTTTCTTATTTTTTAATAATTTCTTCATATCTTTAACCTCCGTATCTTCAATAATAAGATATCAAATATTTTTTTATGTGTCAATATTTTAACAAAAAAGTTAAAAATTTTACTAACCTTTTACAATACTAGTAACCCTATATCCGCCAAGTATTCTTCCAACAGTAGGAGTAGTTATATTTAATTTAGAATCCTTAGCAACTTTATTAATAGCATTTTCTTTATTTAAATCACTTCTACTAGTCAAAGGAATCCCCCTTTTTCCCCCATCATAATTCTCAACTAACGCTGCTAAATAAACATATTTATTACCAGTTCTTCCTATAACAACATAAGATTTATCAATATCATAATCTCCACCCTCAGGACCTTCTGAAAAATCACTTAAATCCAAAGCTCTTAATAAAATAACTGTACAATTACCATTAGTAGGTAAAGCTATATTAGTATTTCTTCTAAACTCATATTCTGCCAATGTAATCATTCTTTTAGCATCTTCTACATACGTAGATTGTTTATTCTTATCAATTGTACTCATTACATTAGGAACTGCAACTAACATAATAATTGCAAGAATTAAAATAGTAATTAAAAGCTCGATTAAAGTAAAACCTTTCTTATTCATATATACCACCTTCTATTATTATTATAGAATTTTATAATATACTTTTCAAGTTTTCTTTTTCTAAAAATGAAGTAGCAGAAATATTATTACCAAAGATAGAATCATATCTAAAAATAGCAAAACCTTGATAATTAGAAAGAGTTCTACTAAGTAAAACCTCATTAGCAATAATATTATTATAAGTTAACCACTCATCACTACCCTCTTTAGCATAAGTATCTTCATTCCCTGTTTTGTAAAAAGCTAAAGCAGGTATTAAAGAAATATCATTAGTAATTAAATTATTCCAAGATTTAACTGTCGCATCAAAAGGTTTAACACTATTTAAAAAACCATAATATACTTGAGGCATTAAATAATCAACATACCCTTTAGAAGTAGCAAAAAGCTTAGTATCGATATAATTACTATTATAATTATTATCTATATTACCATCAGGAGATATTCCAAATAATATATTTTTATCATAAGATTTTATTAAATCATAAGTATCTTTAATTAAAGAAGTAGTAATACTCAACCTAAAATCTCTTAAAGAAAGATCTTTATTATTTTTTAAAGCCTCTTGATATTCTTTTTGATCAATAGTTTCACTATCAGGATAAAAATAATCATCAAAATGAATTCCATCAACATCATAATTAGTAATTAACTCTTTAATACCCTCTAAAATTAAATTAGAAACCTCTTTACTAGCAGGATTATAATAAATACCTTTTCCCTCAATAATAATAGCATTAGAGGTATTTAAATACTTATTAGCAGGATTATCTTTACTTATTTTAGTAGTATCTATAGTATTACTAATTCGATAAGGATTTATCCAAGCATGAACTTCTAAATTATTTTTATGAGCTTTATTAATAAAGTATTTTAAAATATCAAAAGGAAGAGAATCTCCTTCCTTATTTACAACAGTTCTACTACTAGGAAAAATATTAGAATAATATATTGCATCACTAAAGGCTCTAACTTGTAATATTAACATATTAAATCCAAAATTCTTACTAGTATCTATCATTTCATCAATAACTTTCTTCATCTCTTTTTCATCTTTACCTCTTAAATAATTACCTAATTCGATATAAGAAATGAAAACAGCTCTTTTTTCTTCTTTATTAGAAACTTCTTTTATTTCTTTTTCTTTAGTTACAGGTACTAAAAGATAAATAATAGATAAAATAATAATTATAATAATTAAATAATATTCTCTTTT
>CASDWO010000024.1 GCA_949284575.1 uncultured bacterium | reverse complement strand
TTCTTCAGTAGTTCTACTTTCAATTATTCGATAAGTGGTCTCATCAAAAATGTTTACTTCAGAACTATCAAGCTTATCCTCTATAAGGTTATATAGAGGCTTAAACATTAAACCTAAAAGTAAAACATTATTGTATAAAGTGCTATGGCCTAAATTAATACTACTTAAGAAAATACGATTAGCAGCATTAACAGCTAAGCCATTAATTTGCATCAAAGCAACAAAAAGAACTAAATCTATTGATAGTGAACGGTCTGGTAAAATCCTTAAAGTACCAGCTTCAATTAAATCATTAAAACCACATTCCTTACAGAAAACTGGAAATTGGCATCCAGTATCTTTTTGGGCAGGAGTTTCTTGTTCAAAAGCAACAGAAAATAAACTAACAACCTCAAAAGCCCCTTTATCAATAGCGTTATATAATTTATCAGGCTCTTTTGTTGAACCACAGTTTGGACATTTCCATTTACTCAAAATAGCCTCAATTTCTTCCTCTAACTTAGAGGGGGACTTATTATTGGATGGTAAGTGCTGTAATTTGCGCTCATTTTTCCCTGGGGGAGTTGTAGGCTTAGGATCATTATCTTCAGGGCGCTTATTATCATCAAGAGAGGCTAAAGTTTGTATGCTTAAAGAGCACTCAGGGTGTTCTTCTTTAAATCTTTTTGCTCTTGCTACTACATTACCTAAGCCAGCAAGAAGCATTTCGTTTGCATTTTTTCTTTTACGCGGCTTATCTTCTGATGATCCTGTATCAGGAGAAGAGGCGGTATCACTACCCTTACCCTCATTAGCACCATTGCCTTCATTTTCATTTAGCTTTGGAGTAGATTCTCCTGAGTTTGAATGGTCTTCAAAAATGATGGAGGATTCGTCTCTAATTGCATTGAAATTATGGTTAATTCCTTTGCCAAATAAGAACTTTCTTAATTCCTCATGTTGTGTGGCTATGTTGATAATTACGTTGTTTTGCATACGCATAAAATCAACATACTCAGTAATACCTTCTAGTTTTGAAGCAATATTATCAAGCTTATAAAACCTTAACATGTTAACCACAGCTAAAGCTTCTTCTTTTAAGGCAGTATTTATTTCTTCTAATTCTTGAATTTTATTTTCTTTATTCTTAATTAGCTTGTCCTTATTTTCAATAGTTTTGTTTTTAAGTTTAATTTCTCTTTCTTTATTTTTTAATTCTTTATTTTGTTGTGTGATTTTATTTTCTTTAGAATTAATATCCTTAATAAGACTATTATTCTCTTTTAATAATTGTGATTTTTGTTCTTTAAGATTTCTATTTAACGATTTAATTTCTTTGTATTTATCGTTAAGTACAGTGTGATCATTCTCCATAGCAATTAATTTTGCTATAAGAGATTCTCTAGATAATCCACTGTATTTATCAGACATATAAATAAAAACCTTTAAACAAATAAACCTGCCATAATTTACACTAAATTAATTAAATAAGCAAACACAATAAACAGCAAAAATATGCGGCTATTTTACGTAAATAGAAGTGTAACAACAGATTGGATAATTTAAGTTAGGAATAAATTTAGGATTTTAGTCTGTGCTCATATGAACATATGCCAATGAATGAGAGGTCAATAGAGGTTATAGGGGAGACACAAATATTACATAAGAAGATCCTGGAATATTATGAAAGAAGATCTACAAATATTACATAAGAAGATCTAAGAATATTATCGTAAGAAGATCTTTTTATAACAGCAATTGACATTAAAAATCTATAATGACAAAATGTACAAAAAAGAGACAAGGAAAAGAGAAATTTTAAAAGAATATTATCGTAAGAAGATCCTAAAAAGGGTCATGAAAAAAGATCTTCTTAAAATAATATTTCGAGATCTTTTAAATAATATCGAACACTTCTAAAGATTTAGGACTATAATCACTTTTGCAAGCAAAAATTAAAAGATTTTTTAAAGCAG
>CASDWO010000023.1 GCA_949284575.1 uncultured bacterium | reverse complement strand
TTTGTAATTTGCCTAATGTATTTCCCATCTTTAAAACTCCTTTTATTTTCATTATTATATTATCATATAATTGTGGGATTTTATCATAATAATTGTGTAAAAAAAAGTAACTATTTCACTTTAGGTTGTGAATAGTTACAAAAATATTCAAATATAGAGATAATTTGATTTGCTTTTCCCCATAATCTGTGCTATATTTTAACTGTTATAAAATAAGTCGAAAAGGGTATTGAGATATGGATTGGTTAACAATAAAAGAATTTATTAAAGATTCAATAAAGTTTATAATTATTATTTTTGTTTTACTTTTTCTTATGGTATATGTAGTATCAGTAACACAGGTAGTAGGGGATTCTATGGATCCAACCTTAAAAAACCAAGATGTTTTGATACTAAACAAAGCTAAATATCATTTTACTGACGCTTCTAGAGGAGAAATAATTGCTTTTACCTATGAAGATACAAAGTATTTAATTAAAAGAGTTATAGGCCTACCTGGTGATCATATAGCAATTATTGATAATAAAGTCTATATCAATGGTAGATATTATAAAGAAGATTATTTAAAAGATGTCGATACACCTGATTTTGAACTTCAAGACTTAGGTTATGAAACAGTTCCCAAAGATATGTATTTTGTCCTTGGCGACAATAGAGATAACTCTTTAGATAGTAGAAAAATTGGCTTAGTATCTAAGGATGATATAATTGGAAAAATATCTTTTAGGTTGTGGCCAGTCACTAAATTTAGTTTTTTCTAGTCTCAAAATATAATTTTGGGACTTTTTTATGTTAAAATTAGTAAATTTTAGTTACATTTTGTTAATTTAATGATAGAATATAATTGCAAGGAGAGGATATTATGGATAAGAAAAAAATAGGACTCATTGCCATAGTTTTATTCTTGATTATCGGATTAGGATCATTTGTATTCGCAAATCCTGATAGTGAAGAAAATTTTGAGAAAGGAGATATTGAAGAAAGAGAAGGCTTTGATAGAACAGAAAGTAATTCTAATAATAATAACAGTTCTACAGATACAAATGTTTTAACAGAAACTGATGAAACAGCTGAAACTTCTGATAATACATTAACACCTGCTAATAACAATAACTATAGAAATACCAATGTCTTAACTAATAATGAAGGTACTGGTAACACTAGTGGAAATACACCAACAGTTCCAGTTATTGTTGATACATATGCTGAAGCTTTAGAAGCTGTAATTAAAGCAGAATCTTCTCTTACACAAGGTGATGTTGACTATGCAACTAATCTTGTTGGTAATGTAGCTAATCAATCTCAAAAAGATGAATTAACAAATCGTCTTGAGGCAGTACAAGATATAATTGATGTTACATCTTTAATTGAAAGATTAGAAAACATGGTTGCTAATTCTACTAATAGAGATGGTATTGTTGATTCAATAGATTATCGTGATGATGAGAATATAGAAGAATTAGTAACTAACTTAACAAACGGTGCTGCTAAAGATATTTTAGTAGATCGTTTAGAAGCTGTTAATAAAATACTAAACGATAACGAGGGTCCGGTTATTAGTGGTATTATAAATGATAGTTTCACAAAAGATGATGTTTCATTAACAATAAGTGATGATAATGAAGTAACAACTACAGTAACATTAAATGGTGAAGAAGTAGAATATACCGATACATTTACTCTTGAAGGAACATATGTAGTAACTGTTGTTGATGCAGCATTTAATGAGACAACTTTGACATTCACAATTGATAAAACTGCACCAGTAGTTGGAGGAGTAGAAGATGGTAAATACTACAATAGTGATGTAGCAGTTACTATTGATGATACTAATCCTGGTACAGTACATCTTCATAAAAATGGAGAACTTGTTAAACCTTATAATGCAGGTGATCCTATAACTGAAGAAGGTACTTATACAGTTGTTGTTACTGATAAAGCTGGTAATAAGTCTAAAGAAATTACATTTGTAATTGATAAACATGTAGAAGAACCTAAATGGGTTTACATTCTAAATTTAAGCGATGAAAATAATCGTAAGACTATTAGAAATGGTCAAACATTAAGGGTTGAAGTTAATTTTGATGAAGAATTAACTGAACTACCTGTATTAACTATAGGTAATTCACAAAGTGTTACATTTAAAAAATGTAATGAAACAGATTATGGTAAATATGTATGTGTAGCAGATATCACTATTGATAATTCAGTTGCTAATTTAGAAGATGGAAAAGAAATTCCATTTACAGTAACTAATATTATTGATAAAGCAGGTAATCCTATTACATTAGATAATGATGATGTTACTAATACTAAAAATTATGGTCAAGTAACTTATGATGGAACTGCTCCAATAATTAGATCATTAGGTGTTACTGATATTAATGAGTTTAAAGATGAAGTAGGTAAACTATATGCTAAGAATGGGGATACTGTTCGTGTATTAGTTTACTTTGATGAAAAATTAGGTGTTGAACCTACAGTGAAATTAGGTGGTAAAGAATTTACTGCTACATATCGTGATCAAAGTTCTAGACCTGAAGATAATCATTATGCTTATTATGCAGATATTAAACTAACAGAAGATATGAACTTAAACGATGGAATCTTACCATTTGAAGTATATGGTTATGCTGATAAAATTGGTAATGTTGGAGTTAATTTAATGGAAAATGATATTAATATGTCAGCATATCCAAGTGTAACTATTGATAATACACTTCCAGTACTAAACTTTAATAATGGTTTTATTACATCGGGATATACTGTTGAAGCTACAGATGATAATTTTGCATATATGACAGTACAATATTATGATGGACGTGAAACTGAAACTATCGAAGGTAATACATTTACTTTAGATAAAGCAGGAGATAATACACGTTACAATATTAAAGCTTATGATAAAGCTGGTAATGTTTCTAAATATAGAGATATTTATTTAGATACTGTAAATCCAGTTGTTTCTGGTACTGCTATAAATGGTGGTGAAGAAGTATCAGTTGAAAATAATGGTACTTATCAAGAAGTAACTTTAAATATCAGTGATGGTAGTTTAAAGAAAGTGTCTTTAGTAAAAGAAGATGGTACTGAAGAAGTACTTGAAACTTATAAAGATAATTATAAAAATACAAAATTAACATTTGAAAAGAAATATACTGAAGAAGGAACTTATACAATTAAAGCAGTTGATAGAAATAATAATGAATCAACTATTACCTTTACAATTGATAAGACTCCAGCTAGTAGAGTATATTCAACATTAGATTTTGATAAATCTGGTAAACAATATTATGAGATAGATAAAGAAAAAGTCTATTATGTTAAAAATGGAGATAGTTTTGTATTCAGAATGCAATTTAGTGAAGAATTAAAAACTACTCCTATAGTTAAAGTTGGAGGAATGGAAGTTCCAATGACTTTAAATGAAAAGTTCTTAAATAATGAAGGTAAATATATTTATGAAGGAACTGTTAATATTACAGAAGATTCTAAATTAGATCAAGGTAGATTAGAAATTGTTTTATCTAATGTAATTGATAAAGCAGGTAATGAATCTACTGATAAAGTTGTACTTAATCAAACACCTACAAGTAATGGTAGAGTAGCTGTTTATGATGTTACTTCTCCAGGTCCAACAATATTAGGAATTACAGGTTTCTTTAATGAAACTGAAGATGCTCATTATATTGCATATGGTCAAAAAGTAAGAGTATTAACTTACTATAAAGAAAAATTATCAGTTAATCCTATTGTTAAAATAGGTAATAAAGAGTTTGAAACATATTATACAGAAGATAGTTCTGATTTTGAAAATGGTGTTTATGCATATTATGCAGATATTGCTATTACTGAAGATTTAGGATTAAATGAAGGTGAGATTCCATTTACTGTATATGGTCATAAAGATTTAGCTGGTAATGAAGGTAGAGCTTATACAAATGCAGATATTACTTATAATGAAAATGATAAGTATGAAAATAGATATAATAAAGTAATACTTGATAATAGTAACCCAGTATTTACAACAGTAATGAATGAACATCAATATAATAAAGATACTGAGATTAAAGTAGACGATTTAAGCTTAAAATCTATCGAAGTATATTATTATGAAAATAATACTACAAAGACTGTAGAAAATGGTTATGTTTTAAAAGAAGAAGGAACATATAGAATTACTGCTACAGACTATATTGGTAGAAGTACTGTAGTTTACGTAGAAATAGATAAAACAGCACCATCAATAACGGGATTTGAAGATAACTCTTATAACAACAAAAATGAAAAAGTTTATGTTAAAGACGAAAATCTATACAAAGTAACAATAAACGGTAAAGAATATGAACATGATGGAAAATATTTTGAAGATAAATTTACTAAAGAAGGTACTTATACTGTAGTTGCTACAGATAAAGCTGGTAACTCTACAACTAAGACAGTAACTATTGATAAAACAATTCCTACTGCTACAATAACTTATAGCACAGTTGAACCTACAACTAGTGGTGTTATAGTTACACTAACCGTTTCAGAAGAAGTTGAAGTTGTGGATGCTGGATTATGGAATCCAAATGAAGGATATGCTACTGTTTTTAGAAAATCATATCCTGAAAATAATAAACAAACTGTAACTATAGTAGATAGAGCAGGAAATAAAAATACTGTTGAAGTAGTAATTAACAATATTAATAAATAATAACGTTATTAATAAGAATAAATACAAAAAAGGAATTGTCATGATTCCTTTTTTGAACGATAGTAAATTTAACCCTAAAAGATGCAATATATTTTTAATAGAACTAAAGACTTTTCGTTAAAAATTTGCTATAATAGAAATGAAAGTTTAGTAGATAAATTATTATGGTGGTGTTAATATGGCTTATATTAAGTTTAAAGAGTTATCTAAATATTTTGATTTTAAAGAGGAAATTACAACTGATAAACTACCAGATTATGCCAAAGAGTATGTTAGTAGTAAAGAAACTATCATCGGTAGTTATAAAAACAGTAAAGATTATGCTGTTTTTACAGATAAAAAGATGATTTTATTTGATAGAGATACCCTTGCTGTATACTATAAAAAAATCCACATCTTCCCATATTCTTCTATATCTAGTAGTGCTATTAACTTTAAACCTGGAAAAGTAGAGTTACTATTTAGTTTTGATAGTGGCTATCAGTTACACATTAACTTTATAGAAATGAATCATAATAAGAAAGAGAAACTTAAAGAAATATATAAGATTATGATGGAAACTAAGCTATAAAAATAGCTTTTTTTCTTTATATATGCTATAGTATATTTTGATGTAAAAGGCGGTGTTTTTATGACAGATGAATTGTTAAATTATGTAACATATAGTGACTTACAAAAAGGATTAAATTATGATAATAGAAAAGTTAAATATATTGGTTCTTCTTTTGATTATGATGAAGTAAAAAATAGATTTATAGTTTCTTCAGAACATTCTCTTAGCTCTTATATTATTACAGTTGAATCTAATAGAAGTGGAGAAGTTCGAAATACTTATTGTACTTGCCCACAATATAATGCTACTTCATCTTGTAAACATGTCGCCGCCGTCTTAGTTAAATATCAAGGAGAATACTTTTTAATGGATGATGATAACTCTAACGATTATTTAGCTAAGTCACTATTAACACAACTAAAAAGAATATCAAGTACTAAAAATATTATAAAAAAAGAAGCATTTATTGTTCCTTATTTCAAATTAGAAACACATTATAGTTATTATGGTAACAGCTCATCTTATTATGAATTAAGGTTTAAAATTGGTGCCTCTAAACTATATGCTCTAGGAAATAAAGTTAATGCTTTTATTGATAGATATCATAATGATGGAGAACTTAAGTTTGGTAAAGATTTTATATATTCTAATAAAGAATATTACTTTAATACCGAGAATAAGAGACTAATTAATTTTATTGAACTAGCATACTCTAGATTATACCGCTATGACTCATATTTAATACCAACAAAAACTACTCTAGATGATCTTTTTTCAATAGTAGATTCCGTTTATGTTGAATCTCCCTATATAAATAAATCACTACCCTTAATTGAAGACTTACCCTTTAACTTTAAAATTAGTAAGGATGAAAATACCCACACTTTAAATATAGATAGTGATTTAAGCACCTTACTTGCTCTTACTAATGATTATAGTTATTTAATAAATAGAAATGGTATTTATAAGTTAAATGAACAAGAAAGTTTAATTGCTAAAGAGATTTTAGAAGAAGAAATAGATAATTTAACTTTTTCCAATAATAATTTTAAGGAAGTTAAAGAATATTTAATCCCAATGATAAAAGATAAATTAATTCTTGATGAATCTGTTGATGATCTAATTATTGTTAAAACACCTCGTGTTAAATTATACTTTGATATTTTAGATTTATATATAGAATGTAAAATTATCTTTACTTATAAAGATGTTGAAGTTAACTATTTAGATAAAGATAATAGTAATATTATAAGAGATAAAGAATTTGAAAGAACAGTATTTTTAGATATTACTAAGTATGGTTTTAATGATGAATTAAGACTTTATGAAATAGATGAAGTAGGGGAATTCTTAGAAAATGGTATAGATGAGTTAACTGATAGATATGAAGTATTTACTAGTGAAAAGTTAAAGAACACTAGTTTAATAAAGAAAGTAAAAGGAACTACTACTTTCAATATTGGTAGTGACAATATTTTAAATTATGAATTTAAACTAGATAATGTAAGTCCTAACGAATTAGATGATATTTTCTTAAGCTTAAAAAACAAAAAGAAATATTATAAATTAAGAAGCGGAGATATCCTAGATTTACTTGATCCTTCTCTTAAAGAATTAGAAGAATTAAAAGAAGATTTATCACTTGATGATGAAAAAGGAGAAATACCTAAATTTAGAGCACTTTATCTTGATAGTTTAAAAAATAAAAATAGATTTATTAAGACTAATAACTTATTTGATGACTTTGTAAAAAACTTTAAAGAATATAAAGATATGGATATAAAGTTTACTAAAGTTGAAAATAATCTTCTAAGACCTTATCAAAAAGATGGAGTAAAATGGCTTTATAATCTATATAAATGTGGTCTAGGAGGAATACTTGCCGATGAGATGGGACTTGGTAAGAGTTTACAGACTATTATCTTTATTAGAAGAGTCTTAGAAGAGGATAAAGATGCTAAAATACTAATAGTAACTCCTACTGCCTTAGTATATAACTGGGATAATGAATTTCATAAGTTTAGTGATGATATTAAAAGAAATATCTTTGCCGGTTTAAAGAAAGATAGACATAATAAATTACATACTTTTAAAGGTAATGTCTATATTACTAGTTATGGGCTATTAAGAGAAGATTTAGATATCTATAAAGATCTAAACTTTAAAGTTATGATTATAGATGAAGCTCAAAATATTAAAAATCCAACAGCAATGTTAACTAAAGCCGTTAAAAGTATTAATAGCGAGATTAAGCTTGCTTTAACAGGAACCCCTATTGAAAATTCTATCTTAGAGTTATGGAGTATCTTTGATTATATAATGCCAGGCTTCCTTGCTAGTAAGAATAAGTTTAGTGAGAAATATAAAATAGATCAAGACTTTGATGATGATACAAATTTAACTTTAAATAAACTTAGAAATCAGGTTAAACCTTTCATTCTAAGACGTAAAAAGAACGAAGTATTAAAAGATTTACCTGATAAATTAGAAAATAATATCTATATAGATTTAAGTGATGAAGAAAAGAAAATATATGCTGCTTTAGTTAAAGAAACAAAAGAAGAAATGGAAGAGTTAGTAAGTGATGGATTTTCTAAAAACAAAATAGAGATTCTTACTCTTCTAACAAGACTTAGACAAGTTTGTATTGATCCTAAGATTATTTTTGATAATTATAATAAGACATCATCCAAGATAGAACATTTAATAGATGTAGTTAAAGCGGCAGTTTCTAATGGACATAAAATACTTTTATTTACTAGCTTTAAAACAGCTTTGAATATAGTTAAAGATAACCTTACCAAAGAAGGTATTACTAGTTATGTTATAGATGGTTCTGTTAGTAGTAAAAAAAGACAAGAATTAGTTGATAAGTTTAATACTGATGATACTAATATTTTCTTAATAATGCTAAAAAGTGGAGGAACAGGTCTTAATTTAACTAGTGCTGATATTGTAATTCATCTAGATTTATGGTGGAATCCTCAAGCTGAAAATCAAGCGACAGATAGAGCCCATCGTATCGGACAAAAGAATACAGTAGAAGTTATTAAATTAATTACTAAAGGAACTATTGAAGAAAAGATCCTTGATCTCCAGGCAAAAAAGAAAATACTTAGTGATAAATTAATAGAAAATGATGGTGAAGAATATAAAAGCTTTCAAAATCTATCTATTGATGATATAAGAGAACTATTAAGGTTTAATAATGAATAAAGAGGTGTAAAATGATAAGAATTTGTTTTGTTTGCCAAGGTAATATTTGCAGAAGTACTATGGCTCTTTATGTATTTAAAGATTTAATAAGAAAAGAAGGATTAGAAAAAGACTTTTTAATAGATTCACGTGGTGTTAGAGCAGACGTTGGTTGTGATATTCATAGTGGTACTAAAAAGATGTTAGATTTACATAATATTCCTTATGATAAACATAGTGCTACGCAGTTACAAAAGAGTGATTATGATAAATTTGATTATTTTATTGGAATGGATAATTATAATGTATTATCTATGAAAAAATTATTTAATACTGATAAGAAAATATATAAATTATTAGATTTTACTAAAAATAAAAAAGAAATAGATGATCCGTGGTATACTCATAATTTTAATATTACTTATGAAGAGATAGATAAAGGCTGTAGAGCATTATTAGAGTATATAAGATGTAAAGATAAGTAAAATTTACATCTTTTTATTTATATTTATGTTAGAATTAAACTAGAGGTGATAAGATGCGTGCAGTTGCATTAAAAGGAAAAAAAGAATTTGAATTAAAAGAAATAGATGAGCCTATTGTTGATAATACTAATGTTATTATTAAAGTATTAAAAGCTGGTATATGTGGCTCTGATTTACATTATTTTGAAATGGGAGAACCTGTTGGCCTAGTAATGGGACACGAATTTTGTGGTGAAGTAATAGATCCTGGTAATAGGAGTGATTTAAAAGTAGGAGATAGAGTAACTGCTTTACCTATTTCTCCCTGTGGAAAGTGTCAAGCTTGTTTGAGTGGTAATCCCCAGTACTGTAAAAGTACATGGACTGAAGCCGTTGGCTTATCTTTATCTAATAAAGGAGCATTAACAGAAAAGATTAAAGTTAGAAGTGATATGGTTTTGAAAGTTCCTGATAATGTTACTTTAGAAGAAGCAGCTATGGTTGAACCTACAGCTGTAGCTTTACATGGTATTCATCTAGCTGATGTTAAAGTAGGATCTAAAGTATTAGTAATTGGTGGCGGCATAATTGGTTTACTTAGTGCTTTATTTGCTAAGAAAGAAGGAGCAAGTTTTGTTGCTATTAGTGAGACAAATAAAGAACGTGGAAAGAATGCCCTTAATCTAGGGGTAGCAGATAAGTATTATGATGCTACAAATGAAAATATGCTTAATGAAGTTATGGTTGATACAAATGGGGGATTTGATATCGTAATTGAATGTTGTGGAAATGCTAATGCTGTTACCTCTTCACTCGTTACAGTAAGACCAGGTGGCGTTGTAGTATTAGTTGGTGTAGCGACAGGACCTATTAATATTCCAACAGTTATTGCTGTTATGAATGAATTAACTGTTAAAGGTGCTATTGCCTATACAAAAGAAGAATTTAAAACTTGTATAGATTTAATTAACAACAAACAAATAGATGTTATGAAATTTGTAAGTGATACAGTAAGTTATAATGATGTTCAAAATGCTTATGAGAGATTAACTAGTGGAAATGATGGAGCAGTTAAAATATTAGTTGATCCAAGTAAATAAATCGTGATATCATTAAGTTAACAAGATAGGAAAGAAGGTAAAAAAATAGGATACAAAAAATTACAAATAGTTAATTGGAAGAGATGTCATTTAACCAGTATCTAAGTAATTTAATCACTTTCTTTCATTATGGCATAAGGGCAGGATAGGTGTATTCTGTTCTTTTTAATGTCAAAAAATGAAAGGAGTATTTAGATGAAAAAAAAGAAGCAGTGGTTACTTTAGGACTAATTATACTTTTATTAGTTTTTATGATAGGAGTAAGTTATGCCGCATTTAAGTTTACAGGAAGTGGTACAAAAGTAAATACAATTACAACAGGAAATATTACGATGAGTTATAAAGAAAGTGATAATGTTATAAGTTTAAATAAAGCACTACCTACAACAGATACAACAGGCTATAAAAGTTTAGAAGAAGGATCTTATTTTGATTTTAGTGTAACAACAACAATAAATGGAGATAGTTATATAAATTATGAGATCAGTGCAAAAGCATTAGAAGGAAATACTTTCGATCCTAACTATGTTAAGTTATATTTAAGTAAAATAAATGATAATGGTAGTGAAACACCGGTGACTCCAATTTCATATGATGTAATTATAGGAGGGACTGATTCAACAAGTACTGTTAGTAGGGTTCCAGCTTACAAAGAAGAAGTAATGACAAATAATGTTACGGGTAGACCAAGATGAGAGATGAGTTTAACAACAGGGACAGCTTTTACAAAAGGAGAAGAAACAACAAATTATAGATTAAGAATGTATGTAACGGAAGAATATAATCCACAAGGAGATGGATGAAATAAAACTTTTAGTGTTAAAGTAAATGTTTATGGTAAGAATGAAGCAGGGCCATTTCCGCTTTTAAAAACTTATGTCTATGGAAGAGATTTTCATGCTAGTGAATATGAAGAAAATATAACGAGTATTGTAACTAAAGGAGATACAAAAGTACCAGAAGATGTTATAACAACCTTTGATTTATCAGCAGCTAATAATGGAAGTGTTATAGGACACTTAGAAGATGATGGAAAAGGGACAGGTACTTATAAATTAACAATAGGAGCGAATGGAAAGATAATAGGAAATCCTGGTATGTCATTTTATTTTAGATTTCTTTCAAAACTAGACACAATAGATTTAATAATTTATTTCATTACAGTTTTTCTTTATTAAAATGTTAGCACTCACTATTGACAATTGCTAAATTCGGTGTTATTCTATCTTTTGTAAATAAGAAAGAAGAGTGATTAATTTGAAGAAAAAACAATTTAAAGCAGAATCTAAGAAACTTTTAGATTTAATGATTAATTCTATTTATACTAATAAGGAGATATTCTTACGTGAGTTAATCTCTAATGCCAGTGATGCTCTTGATAAACTTTATTATGAATCACTTACTAATAAAGATATAAAAATTAAGAAAAAAGACTTAGAGATAAGACTTATCCCTGATAAAGAAAACAGAACCTTAACAATTGTTGATAATGGTATTGGTATGAGCGAGGAAGAGTTAGAAAATAACTTAGGTACTATCGCTAAGAGTGGTTCTGAATTATTTAAAGAGAAAATGTCTGATGATAAAAATATGGCAATTATTGGTCAGTTTGGTGTAGGATTTTACTCTAGTTTTATGGTAAGTGATGAAGTAGAAGTAATTAGTAAAGCTTACAATAGTGATAAAGCTTATCGTTGGGTATCAAGAGGTGCTGATGGATATTCTATTGAAGAGACTGATTATGATAAAACTGGTACAAAAATAATTCTTTACTTAAAAGAGAATAATGAAGATAATAATTATGATGAGTATCTAGAAGATTATGCTCTTGAAAGATTAGTTAAGAAATATTCTGATTATATCTCATATCCAATTAAGATGGAAGTAGAAACTACTACTAAGAAAGATGATAAAGAAGAAAAAAAACTTGAAGATAAAACTCTAAACAGTATGGTTCCTATTTGGAAAAAAGGGAAGAGTAGTGTAAAAGATGAAGATTATAATTCCTTTTATACAGATAAATTCTATGACTATGAAGCACCACTTAAGGTAATTCGTAGTGAAGTAGAAGGAAGATGTTCTTATACAACCCTTTTATTTATACCAAGTCATGCTCCATATAATTATTATTCTAAAGACTATGAGAAAGGACTTGAACTTTATTCTAAAGGTGTTCTAATCATGGAACGCTGTGCTGATCTTTTACCTGATTACTTTAGTTTTGTTAAAGGTATTGTTGATAGTGAAGATATATCTTTAAATATATCAAGAGAAACTCTACAAGATAATTATCAAATTAAATCTATCGCTAAATCTCTTGAATCTAAGATTAAAAAAGAACTAGAAAAAATGCTTAAAAATGATAGAGAGAGTTATGAGAAGTTCTTTAAAGACTTTGGAATGCAACTTAAAGTAGGTATCTATGAGTCATATGGAATGGCTAAAGAGACATTACAAGATTTATTACTTTTCTATTCATCTAAAGCGAAAAAAATGATTACACTACAAGAGTATGTTTCTAACATGAGTGATGATGATAAGACAATTTACTATGCTTGTGGTGAAACTGTTGATAAGATAGATTTATTACCTCAAGTAGAAGCTGCTAAAGAAAAAGGAAAAGATATCTTATACTTAACTGATTACTTAGATGAATTTGTCTTTAAAGTAATAATGAACTACCAAGAGAAAAACTTTGTTAATGTAGCAAGTAGTGATGCAGACTTTGAAAGTGAAGAAGAAAAGAATGAATTAAAGAAACTTAATGAAGAGTATAAAGAGATGTTTACTAAAATGCATGATGCTCTAAATAATGGAGTTAATGAAATAACTTTTACTCATCGTTTAAAAAATCATCCTGTATGTTTAACTAGTAAAGGTGAAGTATCAGTAGAAATGCAAAAAGTAATGGATGCTATGCCAACAGATACAGGAGTTAAAGCTACTACAGTAATGGAGATTAATGAAAATCATCCTATTGCTGCTAAGCTTAAATCTTTATATGAAAAGAAAGATTATGATACTCTAGAAAAATATAGTAAAATACTATATGCAGAAGCTAGACTTATCGAAGGTATGAGTTTAGATAATCCTACAGAAATAAGTAATTTAATTAGTGAATTATTAGCTTTATAACTAAAAAAGGTAAGTAACAATACTTATCTTTTTTTGTATGAGAAATCATTTCTTATGTACTTAAGACTTATTACAAGTATTATTTATACACTTGTTATAGTAAACTGATTTTTCTTTTAGTCTCTCATCAATATAATCATTACCATATTCTTCTGATAATGTTTCATCACAACTAAATAAATTAGTGCCAAGTCCTAATTTTTCCCCATCTATTTTAACTCCTAAAGCCGCTAGTGTAGTAGGATAAAAATCAAAACTATTAAAGCTTCTATTCTTATTACAATCTGTATCAATCGCTGAATTAATGAAAACATTATAAATACTTCTTTCATAATTTTCATCAACTTCATCAAATGAATAAGTATTCATACTTAAATGATCCCCTACTAAAATAATAGTTGTATTTTTATAGAAATCTTGTTTTTTAATCCAGTTAATAAAATCATTTAATTTTTGACTTGAACAAGCGACAGAGTTTAAATAATGATTATCATAAGTACTATCACATGATTCATCAATATAACCATCAGGAAAATGTGTATCAGCAGTTAACATCGTAAAATTAAAAGGTTCATCCTTTTTGGCTATTTTTTTTAATTTCTCTTTTGCATAATCAAATAACTTATCATCTTCATAACCCCAGTTTACATAATAATCTTCATCAATAATACCATCTTCTATAGCTGTATAATAATCATATACTGTATAATCACCATGAGTTTGATAATAAACTCTTCTTCCACCAAAAGTCAAATCAGATCCTACCATTATATATTGATTATATCCCTCATCTTCTAAAATCTCTCCAATTGAGTATGCTCCTGGAAGTAAAGTTCCATCAGCATAACTTTGTTCATCATTTTGAGCAAAAGGAATTTTTAAAGGCACCCCAGCAGTATGAGCAATAGTAGCAGCCATTGTCCAAGAAGTATCATAAGCCATATGAGCACCACCCACTAATTTATTTTGAGAAAAGTTAATATTTTTTTTAGCAAGAGTAGTTAATTCAGGCATATAATTAATATCATACGCCCCACCATTATCTTCATCTTGATAAGTTGCTTCCATAGATTCTAAAAAAATATAAATTAAATTTCTCTTTTTATTAGGCCAATCAAGTTTAACTTCTTTAGGATCAACATAATTTACTTCAAAAAAATTATTTTCAATATAACTATATTTAATATA
>CASDWO010000022.1 GCA_949284575.1 uncultured bacterium | reverse complement strand
TACAAAAACTGAAATTTAATTTTAGAAAACCAAAAAAACTAGATTTCATTTTAAGAATTTTTATACTTAAAATTATCTAGTTTTTTCTATTTCCTTTAATTACAATAATTTTTCACTGAAATTTAGTTTTGAAATCAACTAAATTTTCACTAGCATAGCTAGTGGTTTTTCTTTTTTGCCTATAAGGCTATACTACTGACACTAACTAAAGTGTCTAATACAGCTACCAAAATCATTCATTGCTTGCTACCATTTAAAAGGTGGGGGAAGATCGTCCACTTAATTAGTCTTCTTTTAGTTAATTCGCTATATATTCTTTTATTTTTCTAGTATTTTTTTCTACTGTATCTACATAATATCCTCTACACCAAAACTCTCTATTTCTAATAACATATGTATATGATCAGGACATACTTTAGCCTCTATTATTATTACATCTTTCCATTCACCTAATTGCCTTAATATTTGTCCTATTTCTAACCTTTTACTTGCATAAAAAAACTTTCGTCTATACTTTGAAACAAACACTATATACTATTTACAATTCCACGTTGTATGAGCAAAACTCTTTATATCATTTATTTTGATTTCTTTCATTATAAATGTCCTCCTCTAATATTATGGTTATTTCTTGGCAATTGCAACTCATATTATATAAGAAAGATTTTTACACCATCGCTAAAACTTTCATGAACTCCTAGACTATCTAGATTTTTTCCATAACAACAATTATCTTTTTTATTTATCTTTAACTTATGATAACACACATAAAACAAAAAAAGCCACAATTACCTAAAATTATGACCTTAAAACAAAAATCTATATTTAATATTTATTTCTCGCTACATAATAAGCTAATACTATATATAATTAAATATAATCAATTAGTTAAGAAAATAAATTATCTTTTAATTGCCATCTAACTAGCTAAAGTTATAGTAAACGGATCAAATTTAGATCCTGTTCCTCCAGTTATTACAACATTCTCTTTAAAATTAAACGCTGGTTTAATTGAAGCAATACTTTCAGCCATAGCACCATTTGTTTGTCCATTAGTATCTATAATATGTATATTTTCGGAATTAATTGTAGTTAGAGGATAATAAGCTGTATTATTACTTGCTAAGTCAAATTGACCCGCCATCAATTCTCCAATACGTAATAGCCCAACTTTAGCATTTGTTGTTTTATCTGTTAAACTACTATCATTTATATCCTTATACTTTGCTAATTTATAAGAATCATTATAATTTACTGCTCCCAAGTACCAAGTAGTATTATCTTCTATCATATTACTATTAGTAGTACCGATATTTGTTGTTAAATATTCTCCGTTTAGAAATGTTCCAATCGTAGTATTAACAGAATAATTTATACTTTTTGCATCATCAAAACTCTTTCTTACATAAGTACCGTCTTTTTTTAATGGATGTACACTTGTTACTTTAGTTAAAGAATCTGTCTCATGACTTACTATGCGATATAAATTATTTTCATCACTTCCAAAAGTTACATATTCTCCACTATATCTTGTATTTAATTTAACACCAACTAAATCTGTATCATTATCACCAACTAAACGATAGGGATTAGAAACACTACCATCTCCAGAAGCAATTTTTACACTTGCTTGCAAATTAATTACAGGTCGAGCTCCTAATGTCATAAACTCAATAAAAGAAGAAGTTAAATTAGCAGGAAAATCACCAGCAAACATTTTATAACCACTATAAACACTAGTAGAATCTTTTGGAGTTAAGGTCCACCAACCAAGTTGATTATTTAAATAACTTGCATCAAAATTATTTGTAGAATTACTTGCTTGACACTCATAAACATTTAATAAACCTACAGGATCAGTTACAACATTTGTACCATTTGGCCTAGTAAAATTTCCATAGTCGCGATCATCCATTGTTGCATCCCATTTTGCATCCAACACAATAAATTTTTCAGGTTCTCTTAAGTTACCTAAGAAACCATCTACACTTGTATCATTTAACCATTCTTCTATATAACTACCCTCAAAAGCAGTACTTTCTTTAGCATAACTTAAAGTACTTATATTCCACTGTGTAACTAACTTTGTTGTCCTAGCTTCATTGGCAACACTCACAGCTCTCCATAATTTTCCACTATACCAGATATTATTATTTGGATCAGTTCCTCTAATAAAGGTATCTATTCCATCATCATATGTACTACCACCAGAAAGATTTTCTATTACTACATCAGAAACCAATGTACTCACTTCTTTAAATAAATGTCCATTACTTGGTAATGTTAAATCATTATAATCTAAGCCTACCCCTACACCTAAAGTTATTGTTACACTACTACCAGATTTATTAGATACTCTAATACTATAAATATTACTAGAACCACTCGCTCCACTTTGCGATAAATTTATTCCTGTTGATTCTGGTGGTGTATTAAGTCCATCCCCTGTTAAATATCCTGCTGTAACTCCATCAGGTAAACTTCCTTCATAATAAAAATTAAATCTTGCTGTTCTATTATTAGGATTACTTAAAGTAACAGTAAATTCTTTAGTCTCTCCTGCTGGTACTGTTAAAGTGTTTCCTTCTTTTCCATCTACTTCTAACTTTGCTGTTAAATTACCTGTAACTATTCTAATAGCATCATCTTTTTCTTTAGATACAGTAAACATTGCATATGAAAAATATATTCCTACTATTAATACACTTACAAGTATTATCCCTATTATATAAACTTTACTAAAACTTGTCTCTAACAATAACTTTTTCATTTTCCACCTCTTTTTGAAAAGTCATATAAATTACATATCTTATACTCTATTTAAATTGTATCACATATTATTACCTCCAACAATTATTTTTCAAAAAACAAAAAATATGTAATTATACACTACATATTTTTATTCACTTACTTTTTTTATTGCAGTTTGTAACATAGTATCATTTTCATAACTTAAAGTCTCACCATCTTTTAATACAGTCTCTACTCTATCAGTTGGAACAACTCCTGTATCGCCAATAAAATTACCCTTAGGAGTTAACCATTTTTGTACTGTATATTTAATAGTATCTCCATTATTTAAATCACTAGCAGACTGTACTGTTCCTTTGCCATAAGAATTAATTCCTACTATAGAAGAATTATAATTTTCTTTAAAAGCACTAGCAAGTATTTCTGAAGCACTTGCACTTTCATTATTAATAATAACACTAACTGGATAATCTCTATCTATACTTTTCTTAGTTCCATATATCTTAGTAGTTTCACTCTTAGTTTGCAACTGATAAAGAACAGTCTTCTTATCCATAAATAAACATAGAATATCTTGAACTTGAGTTAAATAACCACCAGGATTATCTCTAACATCAATTACAAGTCCTTCAATATTTTTTTTCTCTAACTTCTTTAAAGCACTATTAAATTGTTTATAAGAATTTAAAGAAAACATTTCTATTTTTATATAACCAATTCTCTTTCCATTATCTTCATAAATTTCACTTTCAACTACAGGAACCTCTATTTCTCCTTGTTTAAGACTAAAAGTAAGTTCTTCTTCATTACGCATTACTGTTAAAGAAACCTTATTTTTACTCTCATCTCCTGAAATAAGTTCCACAACTTCACTTAAATTTTTACCATCAACACTAGTATCATTTACTTTTGTAATAACATCTCCCACTTTTATCCCTGCTTTAGAAGCTGGACTATCACTAAAGACAGTAGCAATTGTAATTACATTATCTTTCTGCATTACTTCAACACCAATACCCTCATATTTACCTTCTAAATCTTCATTAAAAGAAGTACTAGCATCACCACTAAAATATGTAGCGTAAGGATCGTCTAAATAATTAATCATTCCTTTAATACCAGCATCAATAAGTTCTTCTTTATCAACATCTTCATAATAATTATTTATTATATTATCATAAGTTGTAACTAATTCTTCTAATTCTTGATTATCACTAGATTTATCAAAAACTACAAAATTAACTATATTTCCTAAAAGAAATCCAAACATTATCGCTATTAACATAATAATAATAACTTCTGAGAAATTAAATCCTACTCTTCTTTCAATAATAACTTCTCTAACATTATTTTCATCATCAATAACTTCTTCTTTAACATTATCCTCATCATTAAACACTAATATCACCCCACTCCCCTTTATTTTAACACAAATAAGAAAATAGCAAAAGAAAAATAGACTAATTAAGTCTATCTTTACACTAATTACTATTTAAAAACTCTGTAATTTTATTTGTATCAGTAATTACTTCTGTTACTTTATTATCTTTAAATCTAAGTAAAGTAGTAGCTTTAACTCTTAACTCATTAGCACTTTTCGTAACAATATTACCTTCTGTTAAATATTTTTTATTCATACCACTACTTAAATCAACACTATAAAGTTTAGTTCCCATACTATTTAATTGATATGAACTAATTAATGATTCATAATTTGAATACTCATCACTTCCACCATAATAAATAACATAATAATCTTCTTCACTTTGATTAAAAGATGAACCCGCTAATATCTCATTATACTGAATAGCATTTTCAGTTACTTTATTATCTTCATTATCACTTTCTAATATTTTCGTAGTTAAAAAATACATTGCTACTAATAATAAAACAAATACTATAACTATTATAATAGCTCTTTTAACTTCATCAGGTAATTTATTACTTTTAATTTTAACATTATTTTTCTTCATACTTCTGTTCCTTTCTCTAGCACTCTAAATATAACACAGATTAAAGAAAAAATAAACACTTTCGTGCTTATTTCATTGTAGGTAAAACATTAATAGAATTAGCTATTTCAATGAGTTCATCTTGATTCATAACATCACTAACTAAATAATAATCAATTCCATTAGAAGTAAAGCTTACTGAATTATCTGCTAAAATTCCTAAACTATCCATAAACATATATGGTTCTCCCATCGTTGGTATAACTGTAAATTCATCCATTGCTTTCGTAGTTTCTTCAACTAATAAGAAAGGTTTATCTCCTGAAAAAGTTAAAATTACTCTTTCTCCCTCTGTCATATTAATTTTCTCTTCATTAGTAAGCATCGTTCCTTCAGGTAATACCAATGGATAAATAACATCATTAATAGCAGCTGTCTCCATAGTTTCTTCGATACTAACTGTGCTCATTATTTCTTCTAAATCAAAATAATTATCTTTAAAACTAGGATTATAATCGATATTTTTAACTTTTAAAGTTAAATTAGGAACTTCATCACTATCTAAAACTACCACTTCTTGCAATTCTAATTTACTATTAAATGTAACTTTTTGATTAACTAAATCTCTATTATTAGGATAATTAACACTACTAGTAAATATATAATTACTATCTTTTTCTTTAAATGTTTTTTCACTATCGTTTTCTATATCATTAATAATAGATTGCAATAAATATACTTGGGAATTATTATAAGGCCAATCACTTTGAAACTTAAAGCTCTTATTTAAACTAGGTGTTAAAACATATACTCCATCATCATTTTTTAAAATTACCTGTTCATGATCATTAGATACATTAGTAAGCGTTATCTTATAATAATTATCTTTCTTATAAGCAGTCTCTACTTCATAATTATAAATATCATCATTATTTAAAATTTCTAAATCTCCCGTTAAAACATAACCTTTGCCATCATTGATTTTTTTATCTAATTTATTAAGTAAATCTGCCTCTGTTTCCTTACCACATCCAGTTACCAAAAAGCACATTAAAAATAGCAAACAAAAACCAATTTTTTTCAAATCATCACCTCATTTGCTGGTTCTAGTTTATTATATTAAAAAAAGTTATTTAATATTCATGAATAAAATTAAGAAAATTGTACAATATATGAATGTAATAAATAATAAGGAGGAAATGATGGAAATATTAAAAAAAATATGTTTAGTTCTAATTATAATAGGAGCCTTAAACTGGGCTTTTGTAGGTTTATTTGAATTAGACCTAGTAGCTTCTCTTTTTGGTGGAAGCGATGCCCTACTTGCAAAAATAATATATATTATAATTGGAATTGCAGGATTAATTGATATAAGTATGTTATTTGATCATGATTAAAAAAGTATTTTTAGAAATCTCTAAAAATACTTTTTTTATATTAACTATTAGGAATAATATTAACATTAACTTTCTTTTTCTTAGATACATAAGTTAATTTTAAATCATCACCTGTAACTTTAACATCAACTTCATGGGTACCTGCAGTAAGACCATCTAAATCAACATAAGCTTTAATAATAGATGGATCTATATTATCAATAATAGATTTACTTCCTGTAACAATAACTGTAACTTTACTATCTTCTTCACTTAAAGCTTGTACTTTATATTTAGAAGTATCAAGATTCTCTGTTGCGATTGAAATATTATCAAATTCCTTTGTTATCGAATCATCTAAAGCCACATTAACAGTAATTGTTTTTGCACTGATTTCTGTAACCCCATTAGGTCGTTTTAAAGTAACTGTATACTCTTTATCTTTATCAAGTCCTGTAACATCTACTTCTACTTCTAAAGTATCAATATTATCAAGAGCCTCTTCACTACCATAGATTGTCACACTATCAATATTAGTACTAAGTGATTTTATCGCTTTACCAAAAGCAAGATCTCCCTTAGGTACTATTTCAATAGGTACTTCTTTACTTGGTGATGAAATAGTAACTTTCGCTGTAACTGTTTTAGGAACAATCTCAACATCAACAACTTTACCATTAGTATCATATGCAACAAGTGGAACTTTATCTAAGGTTAATTCTCCAGATTCCTGTCTTGCAAACTCATCAACATCCACTAAGGCTCTAACTGTAGCAACTTTATCTAATTTATAGTCTGCTCCTTTTATAATTACCTCACTTCGATCAAGTTCAACACTATCTATATTAAGTTTAGAATCTAAATTATCACGATGTAAAATATCATAAGTTAAGCTTCTTGTTTGACTAACTTTATCATAAATAGTAATAGTAACTGTTGATGGATCTAAACGATAATCAACAGATTTTAATTGTTGTGTATATTTAAGAGTTACTTTATGTTGTCCAGGCTTAAGTCCAGTTAAATCAACAGTAACTCCCCCACTTGGATATTGTTTAGCTAAAAAGATATGTCTTTTTTGACCAACTAAAGTAATATCAACATCCTCTGGTAGTCCTTCTACAACATAAGCTTCCTCATTATAAGTAGCGGTAACTGGTTGATTATATAAAATCTCTGCATATTGATCTATCGTTGTATTACCTTCACTATCAATAATAAAGAAAACTGCTAAAGCTAAAATTAAACTTATTACAATAAGAGTTTGCTTTTTCCCAATAAATCTTTCAATTGCCTTACTATTACTCTTAGAAAACTCTCCTATTTTTAAAATAATTTTCGTAATTGGCGTTATCAACCATTTATCAAAGAAAGATCCAAAAAAATGAAAAATTCTTTTAATACCTCTAATTATCTTCTTCATATATCTCTTCCTCTTCTAATTCTTCATCATACTCACTAGCTACTTTAGGTTTTAACTCATCTATTAACATCATTCTTACATCATCTAAAGAAAGGTTATAAAACATTTCTCCTTTAACAGCAATAGATAATCTACCAGTTTCTTCTGAAACAACTAAAGCTATTGCATCTGTCTCTTCTGCTATTCCTAAAGCTGCTCTATGTCTAGTTCCTACTCTTTTATTTAATTTTGTACTATTACTAGTAGGAAAAACAGCACCTGCACAAGTTATACGATTACCTTGAATAATAACGCCACCATCATGTAATGGATTATTTGGGAAGAAAATAGAAATTAATAAATCACTAGATAAATCAGCATAAATCTTTTTAGCTTTATCTATATAATTACCAAGACTAATATCTCGTTCTAAGACTATCAAAGCTCCAATCTTACTTTTCCTTAAATAATCCATCGCTTGAACAATCTCATATACAAGACGTTCTCTCTCATCAACTGTCAAAACTTTATGTCGTCCTAATAATTGATTTCTTCCTAATTGTTCCAAAATATTTCTTATTTCCGGTTGGAAAATAACAATCAAAGCTAAAGGACCATACATAATTATATATTCAAGTAATATACCAACTGTCGTAAAACCACAAATATCACTTATTATTTTAAGAGCGATTATAATAATAACTCCCTTAAATAAAAGTGTAAGTTTAACACTATTCCTAATACTCTTTAAAATTATATAAAACATTAACCATACAATGGAAATATCAATAATCTTTTTAACTATTGTTAAAATACTCGTAACTGTAATAACCATATCTTCGTCTCCTAACTACTTATTATTCTCTTGATTAATGGTAGGTATAATATCCTGGTTTGAAATAGGACTAACACTATCACCTACTGGTGTTACAGGAACCTCATTTGAAACTGCCTGATTAGTACTAACTGCATTATTATTTTCACTACTAGTACTATTAACACTAATATCTGGGATAACGTCATGAGTAACCATAGGTTCTGTATTTACAGTTACTTCTTTATTTTCCAAAGAAACTGGTGTAACTAAAGTAGTATCTACAGGTGGTGTTTCTACTGGTTCATTTAAAGGCGTTACCACATTTTCAACTGGCGTCTCTAAAACTTGCGCATCAACATTAACATCAGTATTAGGTACTACTTCTTCTAAAGCTGCACCAGTATCACTAGAATGAGTAGCCTCATTATCCCCTACTGAAGCATATTTTTCCTTTTCTTTTTTAGCATTAATACTCTTCTCAGCTAAATAACCAATACAAGCAAAAATTAAAATAACACAAATTACAACAACGACAATATATAAAGGACCATCTAAAGTATCCCTAAAAAATTCAATCACATAATCCACAATAAGACACCACCTTTTATTCTTCAAATATTATAATACCATGCTAACCCGGCTTTTTCAACAAAAGATTAAATTTATAAATAACAACCATTATTTTCCTTTTAAATATATTAAATGGAGCCGGCTAAAGGATTTGAACCTTCGACCTACTCATTACGAATGAGTTGCTCTACCCCTGAGCTAAGCCGGCAAAAAAACTTTACTAATATAGTATAGCAAAGTTTTTAAAATTATGAAAGCCTATTCTGTTTGAGTTTCGGTTTTTTATGAAAAATTTAAATTACTTAATTCTCTTTTTTATTAAGAAATGCAAAAACTATGCAATTTATTAATTTACATTTTATTTACAAAGATTATTTTTAAGTTGACACTACTTAAAGATAAGGTTT
>CASDWO010000021.1 GCA_949284575.1 uncultured bacterium | reverse complement strand
TTCTTTATTTCTTCTTTTTATTAAAAATCTACTTGCATATATAATTAAAAATCCTAATATAAATGCTACAAATACACTTGCTGCTGAAAGCATAGTTGTCATCATACCTATTACTTCATAGGTACTTTCTGTTACATCTAATAATACTGTTTGACTTTCTATACTATTAAATACATAAAATATTGCTACACCTAATATCAAAGTAAAGAAATATATTGCATAATCTTTAAAACTTTTCTTTATATTTCTAAAAGACAATTTAATAGTTGTCATTTTCCTCACCTCCAAGCAAGGTTACAACATCTATAATCTTGTCAAAGAAATCCTTTCTTGAACTGTTACCTTTTATTATTTCATTAAATACTTTTCCATCCTTTATGAATATTATTCTACTAGCATAAGAAGCACAAAAACTATCGTGTGTTACCATTAAAATTGTTGTATTTAATTTTTCATTTAAGTAATCAAAACTTTCTAATAACATTCGTGATGATTTACTGTCTAATGCTCCTGTTGGTTCGTCTGCTAAAACAATTTGTGGATCTGTTATTATCGCTCTTGCACTTGCTACTCTTTGTTTCTGTCCTCCTGACATTTGATATGGATATTTTTGTAATACATCTTTTATACCTAGTTTGGTTGCCACATCATTTACTTTTTTATCAATTTCTTTTGCACTCTTATTTTGTATTGAAAGTGCTAATGATATATTTTCATAAGCTGTTAAAGTATCTAGCAAATTAAAATCTTGAAATATAAATCCAAGTTTTTCTCTCCTAAATTTATTTAAGTTATTTCCTCTTAGTTTTGTTATATCCTCTCCACCAACGAAAATGTGTCCAGATGTAACTTTGTCAATCGTAGATATACAATTTAAAAGTGTTGTTTTTCCAGAACCTGATGCTCCCATAATTGCAACAAATTCTCCTTTATCCACTTCAAATGATAAATTGTCTAATGCTTTTGTTAGACTAGATTTACTACCATAGTATTTTTCTACTTTATCAATTTTTAAGATATTTGACATCTCTCATCTCTCCTTTCATTTTCATTATAGAGAATTTATTTTTATTTGTCCTTTTTCTAAAATTACTAAACATTACAATTTTGTAATGTTACTTCGCTACATTTAAAAAGTCATCTTTATTAAATAATATACTTACTTCTGTATATTCATTTTCCTTTGAATCTATTGTGATTTTATGCCCTAGTTTTTTGCATAATTGTTTTGCAATATATAATCCCATTCCTGTAGATGTTTCAATTTTTCTTCCATTATTTCCTGTAAATGTTTTATCAAATACTTTAGGAATATCACTTTTAGAAATCCCTATTCCATTATCGTATATTTTTAAAATAATATTTTTGCTATTTTCTTCAGCAGTAATTTTAATTAAATGTTCTACACCATTTCTTATATATTTGATGCTATTACTTACAATTTGATTTACTATAAATTCTAGCCATTTTGAATCTGTCAAAACTTTTTTATTTCCTACTTCAACCTCAAAATCAATATTATTTTCTAATAATATATCTTTATTTTTCATAGCAACATTTGATATTACTTTATTTAGTTCTGTTTCTTTAATCAAATAATCTTTCTCTGCATTTTCACTTCTAACATAATAAAGAACTTGCTCAATATCATCATCTAATCTTTTTAATTGCTCTGTTATCTTTTTGTCTGATAATTCCTTATGGTTATGAACTATTAAATTTAAAGAAGCAAGTGGTAGTTTTACTTCGTGAATCCACATTTCTATATATTCTTTAAAATCTTGAATACTTAAACTGTATTCTTTAATCTTTTCTGACATAGATTTATCTATCTCATATAAGGCATCATATAATATTTCTCCTTCATAAAAATCTGGTTTATCTATCATTTCTGTTATAAGATATTTTTTATCTAATAAGTCTAAATCATTTATGAATTTATCATAAAACTTTTTTCTTCTATAAAAATCATAAATTAGATATAAGATAAATCCTAAAACTGCTGTAACTGTTACTCCAACTATTGCCTGATTATTTGTCTTAAAACTTATTAGCATTAAATCTATAATTGCAATGATTACAATAAATAGTAATATTATTAAATAATTATTTTTTAAATACTTACTAAATTTCATTTTCCGTTCCTTTCAAAATTTATTTTAAGATATATCCTT
>CASDWO010000020.1 GCA_949284575.1 uncultured bacterium | reverse complement strand
ATTTAATATTATTATATACTCTTTTTTATATTTTTCAAGTTTTTCTACTGTCAAAAACACAAAAAATCCCTTTACTTACGGGACTTTTCTTATTTAATTTGATTTTCTAAAAAAACGGGACGTTATCTTTTAAGTTAACGTTCCATCTTCTCTACCATAATTTTAGCATAGTTAACATCATGTTGTCCATTACTTTCATATAGTTTATACTTTTAATTCAAGAGTGAAAGGATCTCGTTTAGTCCCTGTTCCTCCTGTTATTATGACATTTTGTTTTAAGTTTAAAGAAGGACGAATACCGATTGTATAAGTGTAACTGTTACTAAAAGCATCACCGCCTTGGTAAACACTCCATATATCAAAATCGCTATACGATGTTATAGTCCAATAATTTGTATTATTTTCATAATTAGAAGATTGGCCTGCTATTAATTCGCCAAATCTTAGTAAACCTACTTTTGCTGTTGTAGTACTTGATGTTAATGTATCACCAGTTTCATCTGTATATTTTGCTAATTTATATGATGTACCTTTGGTAACGCTTCCTAAATACCATGTGGTATTATCTTCTATCATATTACTATAATTATCATCTATATAAGCAGTTAAATATTCGCCGTTCAAAAAAAATCCTATAGTATTTGAGCTTGAAAACATTGAATCATTACCAAAGCCAATTGTTTTGAATGTTCCTGATTCTTTTAACGTCTCATTGCTAGTTATTTTAGTTCCTATACCATTTTCGTGACTTACTATTCGATATAAATTATTTTCGCCTTTTCCAAATCTTATATATTCTCCACTATATCTTGTATTTAATAAAGTTCCCGAAAGATTAGTATCATTATCTCCTTCTAAACGATATGGATTAGCTTCTGTTCCATCACCACTTACTATTTTTACATTTGATTTTAGATTTATAGATGGCCGCACACCGTTAGCACTAGTAGAAGCATATGGACTTGTACTACCACTGCCATAGACACCCCAAACATTTTCAGATCCTGATGATGTTAGAGTCCACCACCAAAGGCCATTATTTAGATATCCTGTTTCTGCATCAGTACCTTTATAGCTTGTTATATATTCATAATAATTTAATAAACCAATTGGATCTGTTACCATTTTTGTATCTTCAGGTCTATTTGATGAGGTACTTTCAACGACATTCCACTTTGCATCCATCACAATAAATTTTTCAGGTTCTCTTAAATTACCTAAAAAGCCATCTACTGTCGTATCATTTAACCATGATTCCATATAACTTCCTGCAAAAGCAGTATTATTGGCTTCATTATAAGTAATTGAACTTATATTTTCTTTGGTTACTAATTTAGCTGTTTTTTCACTATTATTAACACTAACAGCTCTCCATAATTTTCCACTATACCAAATATAATTATTTGGATATTGTCCAGTGATAAAACTCTCTACTCCATCATCATAAAGACTATCTTTACTTATATCATCTACTAAAACTTCTCCTACTTCACCGATTATTGTTATTTCTTCAAGTAAATGACTATCACTTGGTAGGTTTAAATCATTATAATCTAGTCCTACACTAACACCTAAATTAAAGGTTACACTATTAGTTGAGTTATTTATTACTCTTACTTTATATTTATTACTAGATCCCAATGTTTCACTTTTTTCTAGATTTGTCCCTACTGTTTCCGGTGGAGTATTAAAGCCTTCTTCTACTATATAACCAATTTTAGTATAAGGGGTTAATTCTCCTAAATAATAGAGATTGAATCTTGCTATTCTATTATTAGGATTACTTAAAGTAACTGTAAAATCTTTAACTTCATTTGCTGGTACTGTTAAAGTATTAGTTTCTTCTCCATCTATTTCTAATTTATAGGTCAAATTACCAGTAACAATTCTTATAGCATCTTCTTTTTCTTTAGTTACAGTAAACATAGCATAAGAAAAATAGCCACTAACTAATAATAAGCTTATTAAAATAATTGCTATTATATATATTTTACTAACAGTTGTTTCTAATAATAACCTTCTCATTTTTACTCCTTTCATTTTCCATACAAAAGAACAAAATACTTCTATTCTGTTCTTTATAATGATAGAAGAAGATAACCTTATTACTTAAATATTGGTTAAATGGTCTTTATTAGGTAACTATTTATAAATCTAAATATTTCATATTTCTTTACCTTTTTTCTATCTTCTCTACCATAATTTTAGCATAGCAAGCTTACTTTTGTCTATTTGTTTTCTTTAATTTATGACCTTAATTCAAGAGTAAAGGGATCTAATTTAGTTCCTGTTCCGCCTGTTATTATGACATTAGATTTTAGATTTAGGGATGGCCGGATACCTGCTAAATCACTAGAAGGAGACTGACGATAGCTACTGCCATAATCCCTTACACTACGCACGATAGATAAATCATATGGTGTCAAAGTCCAATATGCTGTATTATTTCCATATCTATCAAATTGTCCTGCCATTAATTCCCCATATCTTAATAAACCAACTTTAGTTTTAATACTTGGTGCATAACTTGACATACTAGTATCTGTATACTTTGCTTGTTTATAATTTACACCAGCTCCTATCACACCCAAATACCAAATACTACTATCTTCTATCATATCGTTATATATATCACCTACATAACTTGTTAGATATTCTCCATTTAAAAATGTACCTATTGTATTTGTACTTGAAAATGTTACTGTATCACCAAAACTCACCTGCTTAAATGTTCCTGAATCTTTTAGTGGTTTGGCACTGGTTATCTTAGTTAATCCTTCTATTTCATGGCTTACTATTCTATATAAATTATTTTCATCATTCCCAAATCTTATATATTCTCCACTATATCTTGTATTAAGTAATGTTCCTGATAGATCAGTATCGTTATCCCCTAAAAGTCTATATGGATTATCTATTGTGCCATCTCCACTTACTATTTTGACATTTGATTTTAGATTTATTGATGGGCGAGCTCCAAATGAAGTACTAGAAGAACTACCATTATATAGATAGCCATCGAAGTAGACGTAACGGACATTAGACAAACTATATGGTGTTAAAGTCCACCAATAAAGTCCATTATTTAAATATCCATCTGTTCCACCATTATTACTAGATTGATATTCATAAACATTCAAAAGTCCTACTGCATCTGTTACTACTGTTGTTCCATCAGGTCTTGTTATACTTCCTAATTCTCTTGTTTCCATTGTCGCATCCCATTTGGCATCCATTACGATAAAACTTTCAGGTGCTCTTAAATTTCCTAAAAAGCCATCTACAGAAGTATCATTTAACCATGATTCCATATAACTTCCTTCAAATGTCGAACCTTCACTCAAATAAGAAATTGGACTTATATTCCACTCTGTTACTAGTTTAACAGTTTTTTCTTCATTATTTATAGACACAGCTCTCCATAGTTTTCCACTATACCATATATAGTTATTTGGATCTTCTCCAGTAATAAAGGTATCTACTCCATCATCATAAAGACTATCTTTTGGAATATTTTCTAACAATACTGTACTTACTTCTTCTCCTACTTCTTGAGTTGCTACTACTCTTAGTTTTCCTTTAAAACTTTTACCACCCGCTTCTTCACTTGTAGCATCATAGTCTATCCATATTCTTAAAGTATAGTTTATTGTTTCATCTACTCCTATAATTCCAAAGTCTACTCTTCTATCTGGATCACTTCCCATGGTTGTTAAATTTTTTGGTCCTATTACTTCATCATTTCTTGTTAAGTTGTATCTAATAGATGAATCAGGGATTCTAGTTTCTCCTTCATCTAAAGGAATATCATCTAAATAGATGGTATAATCTGTATCTATATTACCTTTATTAGTTAGAGAGAAACTTAAACCATCTAGATTAATTCCTTCACTATCTTCTATAGGGATTTGTTTTTCAAGGGTTAGTTCATTTCCTTCATTTAGTATTAAATCTAAAGCCCCTGCTCTTATAACATAATCTTTTTGACCTTCTAGAGTTGTTCTAAGATAGGCATAAGTTATACCTAAAACAATTAAAATTACTAATAGAATACTTATTAATATTATTATCGATTTTCTTTTTTTCATTTTTTACTCCTTTCATTTTTCCACAAAAAAGAACAGAATATAATTATCCTGTTCTTATGTCATAATGAAAGAAAGTAAATTTATTACTTAGATACTGGTTAAATGACCCCCCCCAGGTAACTATTTGTAAATTTTTGTATCGCATATTTTTACCTTCTCTCTATCTTATCTAATATAATTCTAACATATAAATTTCTTATCAGTCAATCGTATTCTATAGAAGTAGATAGACTACTTTAAGATCTTTATTTTCTTTTTAAAATGTAAACTTTATTATCTTCAACTGTTTCTCCTGTGATATGAACTTCACTAAAGATACCTCTATT
>CASDWO010000019.1 GCA_949284575.1 uncultured bacterium | reverse complement strand
TATTTAACAAGAGTAACAGATAATGGTGAAGAAGAAGTAATGTCACCTAAAATATATAATGAAGAGGCAAATGCTAACAGTTTTACAGGAAGACCAGCAGGAGAAATGAGTTTATATACTTCAAGTATGAATGCGAGTGAATCAAATACTTATAGACTTAGAATGTATGTAAAAGAAGAATATAATCCCCAAGGAGATGGAGGAAATAAAACTTTTAGTGTTAAAGTAAATGTTTATGGAAGAGATAGAGTAGCAGATGAAGTAAGTGATGTGTTACTAGCAAATATACCAAAAGAGAATCTTTATGATGATGGGGTAGATACCTTTATTACAGGAGAAGATCCGAATAATTATGTATGGTATAGTGGAAAGTTATGGAGAGCTGTGTCTATAAATAATAAAGCAAAGACAACTAAGTTAGTAACCCAGTGGAATATAAGTCCAATTACATATAATCCTATTAATCAAACTAACTTCGAGGGAAGCTTTATGCAAGATTGGCTAAATGATACAACAGTAGATGGCTTTTTAGGTAATTTAAGGGATTATGAGAACTTTATTGTAACAGATACAACATGGGATGCTACATTAGATGCAACTAGTTTAGGAAGTATAGAAAGGCCGAATGCTACAAGCGTATCAACTGCAGCAGTTGGTTTATTAAATATGTATGAGTATCAGTCAAGTAACAATGGTGGAACAGATGGCTATTTAAAAAATGGACTTGGTTGGTGGACATTAACACCGTTTAATTCGTCTTACGTGCGTTACGTTCGCCACGATGGCAGCGAGCACGGCAACGGTCCGATTGCCGTGAACGGGGTCCGGCCATCCATAAATCTAAAATCTAGCGTAAAAATTGTAGATGGTGATGGAACGGTGGATAATCCATATCGTTTAAATGGGGATAATGATACTAATCTATTAGAAACACTTCTTTCAAGTAGATATAGCGGTGAATATATAAGATTTGGAAGTGGAGAAAATAATCTATATAGAATAGTAAGTCATGAAACAGAAGGATTAACAAAAATAACCAGTGACGAGCCATTAAAAAGTTCTGGTACATTTATAACAAGTGCTTTTGGAAATAATACAACATTTTCAAGTACAAATACAGTAGGTTCATTTTTGAATAATGATTATTTAAATACAGGAAATGGCTATTTGACAAGTGATGATATTACCATGATAGAAGATAGTACAACATGGTATTTAGGAACAGTAGGAGATGGTACATCATATAAATTAGCTAAATATACAAATGCTACGGATAATATCCTAACATCAAGTACTACAACAGCCAAAGTAGGATTACTAAGGTTTGGAGAATTAATGTCAGGACAATTTGATAGATATGTTAATAATAAGTCTTATTGGCCCTTAACACCATACAGTGCGTCTAATGTGCATTACTTGACCAACGTCGGCAACGCGTACACAGATAGTCCTTCGAGCGCGTACGGGGTCCGACCATCCTTAAATCTTAAATCTAACGTAGTAATAACTGGAGGAACAGGAACTAAATCTAACCCTTTCGAAATTGCCCTTAATGACTAAATATAGTACATATAACTAATCTAAGTTATATGTATTTTTTTGTCTTCTTCTAATTATCTTAATATCCTTTAATTACTCATATTATTTCTTAGGAGGAATCTTCTATGAAATATAATAATAATGGTCTAAGTAATGATGAAGTAATTAAATCAAGAGAAAAGTATGGTAGTAATGCTTTAGTTATTATAAAAAAAGATAGTTTTATTAAACAATTAATTAGAAGTTTAGGAGATCCTATTATTAAAATATTATTAATTGCTCTTGGTATTAAAACCGTATTTTTAATAAAAGATTTTGATTGGTATGAAACTGTAGGTATCGTAATTGCTATTTTTCTTGCTTCCTTTATCTCTACAATATCAGAGTATGGTAGTGAAAAAGCATTCTTAAAACTTCAAAATGAAGCAGAAGCTATTAAAGTAAAAGTAAGACGTAATGGTAAAGTAACTCTTATTGATATTAATGATATCGTTGTTGGAGATATTATTCTATTAGAATCAGGTGATAGAATTGTCGCTGATGGTATCTTAATTAAAGGAGAAATAAGTGTTGATCAATCATCTATTACTGGAGAAAGTAAAGAAGTCTATAAAAAGCCCTTTACCACTGGTCTTAATCCTAATGATAAAAATGAATTATTAAGAGGAAGTGTTATCTATCATGGTATAGGAGAAATGCTTGTAACTAAAGTAGGTACTAATACTTTCTATGGTAAAATCTCTTTAGAATTACAAGAAAAAACTCCAGAAAGTCCCTTAAAACTTAGACTTAGAGATCTTGCTAAAGTAATTAGTAGAATTGGCTATATTGGTGCTTTTTTAGTTGCTTTTTCTTATTTGTTTTCTAGTATTGTTATTGATAATAATTTTGATCTAACTAAAATAATTGCTACTTTATCTGATACATCCTTAACATTTGCATACCTTCTCCAATCCTTAACCCTTGCTGTTACTATTATCGTCGTCTCTGTTCCAGAAGGCCTACCTATGATGATTACCTTAGTCTTATCTAGTAATATGAAAAGAATGTTAAAAGATAATGTCTTAGTTAGAAAACTAACAGGTATTGAAACAGCAGGTAGTTTAAATATCTTATTTACAGATAAAACTGGTACTTTAACTAAAGGAGAACTTGAAGTAATAGGTGTAATGTTTGGTAATTTAGATTACTATCAAGATAAAAATAGACTTAAGAATAATATCTCTTACTATAATACTTTAAAAAAGACTATTCTCTCTAATACTAATTGTCTTTATGATATAGAGAAAAAAATATGGGTAGGTGGAAACTCTACTGATAAAGCTATTGTTAATTACTTAGGAGAATCTTCATATAAAGTAAAAAAGATAAAAGAAGTTCCTTTTGATAGTAAAAATAAATATTCTTATACAAAAGTAATTGAAGATAATAAAGAGATTACTTATTATAAAGGAGCTCCTGAAGTCTTATTAGGAAAGTGTAAATACTATTTATTACCTAATGGAAAAAGAGCATCTCTAATAAATAAAGATAAAATTATTGAAGTAATAGATAACTATGCTAATAAAGGAATAAGAGTTATTATGTTAGCTTTAGATGATGGTAAAGGCCTTACTTTTGTCTCTTTATTATTTATAAAAGATGAGTTAAGAGAAGAAGTAAAAACAGGTCTTGAACTTGTAAAAAAAGCAGGTATTAAGACTGTTATGATTACAGGAGATAATAAAAAAACAGCTAAATCTATCGCTAAAGATGCTGGTATTATAAATAGTAGTAATGATATTATCTTAACTAGTAATGAATTAAATAATCTTCCTGATTCTAAAGTTAAAGAAATAATTCCCAATCTAAAAGTCGTTGCAAGAGCTCTTCCTACTGATAAAAGTAGACTCGTTAGACTAAGTCAAGAATTAGGTCTTGTCGTTGGTATGACAGGAGATGGAGTAAATGATGCTCCAGCCCTAAAAAAAGCCGATGTTGGTTTTTCTATGGGAAGTGGTACTGAAGTTGCTAAAGAAGCTAGTGATATTATTTTACTTGATAATAATTTTAATTCAATTGTAAAAGCTATTACATATGGTAGAACAATCTTTAAAAGTATTAGAAAGTTTATTATTTTTCAACTAACCGTTAATTTCTGTGCTGTTTTCTTATCAATAGTAGGACCATTTATTGGTGTTGAAACCCCAGTTACTGTTATTCAAATGCTTTGGGTTAATATGGTTATGGATACTCTTGCAGGAATAGCTTTCTCTTATGAACCCCCATTATTAGAATATATGGAAGAACCTCCTAAAAAGCGTGATGAAAAAATTCTTAATAATTATATGATTCATGAAATAGTCTTTACTAGTATCTATTCCTTTTTACTATGTATCTTCTTCTTAAAAAGTTCCTTAATACATTCCTTCTTTCGTAGTGGTGAAAATGATATCTACTTTATGAGTGCCTTCTTTGGTCTATTTATCTTTATGATGATCTTCAATAGCTTTAATGCTAGAACAAGTCGTCTTAATATTTTCGCTAATCTCGAAGCTAATAAAGTATTCTTAAGTGTAATTATCTTTATTGTAATAGTCCAAATCCTTCTTATTTACTATGGAGGTACCTTATTTAGAACTACATCTTTAAGTCTTAAAGAAATAGAGATAATGTTAATCTGTGCTTTTTCTGTTATACCAGTAGAATTTATTAGAAAATTATATCTTAAAAGGAAAGGGAAACTTGGTTGTGTTTAATACTTATTTGTATTATAATAAAAACACGAGATAGGAGGACATTATGGAAAATTTAAGAATACTTAGTATGAATTTAGGAAGAAGATTTATTCCTGTTAAAGATAGAAAGAAAAAAGAATTAGTTACTAATTTTTTAAATCAAGAAAACTATGATATTATCATATTACAAGGCTCTAATATTAAAAATACTCTAAATATAAAAAAATTAAACTATAAACATATATCATCTTTTAATAATATGACTTTAACAAGAAAAGATCTTCCTCTTTTTAATGATTGTAATTCTAAAGTCTTTAATAGTTCTATTATTTATATTGAAGGTAAGCCCCTAGCTATTATTAATGTTAATTGTAAAAGTATTAAAGATATGCCTTTAGTATATAAAGCTAGTGAGTTATATACTAATAATCCTGATGATATTCATTATGTAAGTGATATGATCATAGCAGGAAGATTCCCAAAAGAAATAGATACTAACAAGTTCTGTGATCTTTTATCTTTAGATGATATCTCTACTATTATAGGGAGAAAAACACATCAAGATAATAATAAAGAGATGTTAAATCATTTCTTTATCTCTAGAACTTTAAAATGTAGTGATACTCATAAACTAGTAGGTATGACAGAAATATCTAAAATAGGAGAAGCATACCCTATTGAAACAGGTATGGCTTATAAGAAAATAAAGAGGTAGTTATGAAATTAGAAATAAATAATAAGATTTATGATTTGAATGATTTTTATTATTTAGGAGAAGGTAAAGAAGGAGAAAGTTATAAATTTTCTAATAAAGTTGTTAAAATATTAGATAAATATCCTAAAAAAATATATCTTACAGAAGATGATGTTTTAAGACTTAAAGATCTTAAAACAGAAGTATTAGATCATCCTATAGATAGTGCTAAAGAAAATGATACATATCTTGGTCCAGTTAGTCCTTATATTAGTAGTAGTGGTTATTATAACTTTACGACTATTTCTTCTAAAGACTTTATTAATACTATTGATAAAATGCTTTCTGATAGTAAGAAATATGCTTTAATTAATTATATGATTAGTGATTTACAATATGAAGATAGCATCTTTGATCAAAAAGGAAACTTACATTTAGTAGATTCAGGCTCTTATAGTTATGAACCTAATTTAGATTATAAAGAATTAGAGAAAATTAATAAAAGAGAAATAGATACTTATTTACTAGAAGAAGTTATTGATAATTTATTAAGACTAAGAAAAGTAGATAGTAAAAAAAGAGAAATAATTAAGGAAAGTCTAAGAGAAAATGCTTTAGAATATGATGGTATAAGTGAATTCTTAAAAGAAGAAGTAGCTAATTATTCTAGTTTAAACGATTATGTAGGAAAACTAAGAAAATAGTAGTGGAGGTATTATGTTACAAGTAAATAATGTTAGTCTAAAATTTGGAAAAAGAGTTCTTTTTGAAAATGTTAATTTAAAATTTACAAATGGTAATTGTTATGGTCTTATTGGTGCTAATGGAGCAGGTAAGAGTACTTTTTTAAAGTTATTAACAAAAGAAATAGATACAACAACAGGAGATATTACTATTAGTAAAAATGAGCGTCTTTCTATTTTGAAACAAGATCATTATGAATATGATGATATGAAAGTAATAGATGTTGTTATTATGGGTAATGATCGTCTTTATAAGATTATGAAAGAAAAAGAAGAGCTTTATTCTCATACTGAATTTAGTGAAGAAGATGGCTATCGTTTAGCTGATCTTGAAGCTGAGTTTTTAGATATGGATGGTTGGAATGCTGAGTCTGATGCTAGTTTTTTACTTAGTAATTTAGGACTTTTAGAAGAAGATTTTCATAAATGTATGAAAGATCTTCCTGTAAAATTAAGAGTTAAAGTCATGTTAGCATCTGCTTTATTTGGTAATCCTGATATACTTTTATTAGATGAACCTACTAATAGTTTAGATCTTGAAGCAATTAACTGGCTAGAAGAGTTTTTAATAAATTATCCTAATACGGTAATTGTTGTAAGTCATGATCGTCATTTTTTAAATAAAGTATGTACTCATATTGTAGATATAGATTATGGTAAAATGAAGATGTATATAGGTAATTATGACTTTTGGTATCAATCAAGTGAACTTGCTTTAAAACAGATGAAGGATTCTAATAAAAAGAAAGAAGAAAAGATTAAAGAATTACAAGACTTTATTGCAAGATTTTCTGCTAATGCATCTAAAAGTAGACAAGCAACATCTAGAAAGAAAATGTTAGAGAAAATAGAACTTGAAGAAATAGTACCATCATCAAGAAAATATCCTTATATTGATTTTAAGATTACTAAACCTTTAGGTAAAGAAGTTTTAAAAGTTACTAATTTAGTTAAAGAAATAGATGGTAAAAAGATCTTAAATAATATTTCTTTTACAATATTAAGAGGAGATAAGATTGCTGTTATTTCTAATAATGATTTAGCAAAAACAACTCTTTTTGATATTTTAGCAGGCCTTACTAACTATGATGAAGGTGAAGTAGTATATGGAAAGACAATAGAGCCTTCCTATTTACCTCAAGATAATAGTAGTTATTTTGATAATGATAAAAATATTATTGAATGGTTAGGAGGGTTTAAAAAGATAGATGATGAGACCCATTTAAGAGGATTCTTAGGGAGAATGCTATTTAGTGGTGAAGATGTCTTTAAGAAAGTTAGTGTTTTATCAGGTGGTGAGAAAGCTCGTTGTATGTTAAGTAAATTAATGTTAGAAGAGCCTAATTTTCTTATCTTAGATGAACCTACTAACCATTTAGATTTAGAGAGTATTACCTCTTTAAATAAAGGACTTGAAAATTTCCAAGGTGAATTAATATTAACTTCAAGAGATCATGAGTTAAATCAAACTGCTTGTAATAGAATTATCGAAATATTAGATGATGGTTCTATTATTGATAGAAGACTTACTTTTGATGAATATTATGAAAAGAAAAGCAAATAGTTACTTTTCTTTTTTTATATATAAGGAAAGTGCGTTTTTTTATAAAAAGCGAAAATATGTATTGACGAACATATATTTTATATGGTAAACTTAAATTACAAGGGGAGGTTTGATATATGAAAATATATAAAGCATATAAATTTAGGTGCGACTTAGTAGGTCGCATAATTTAGCAAGTGGGAATCCTGTCTAGTAAGGTGAACCCACACCACTAGTAGCGAGTCTTGGAGCGAAAGCTGGTAAAAGTTAGTTTAAGCGTAGACTTAGGTATTAGGGTTAGCATTGAGTCTCGAAATATATGCATACAATTAGAGTGCAGATGTAGTCTAAATCACAGAATGCAATTATTTGAAGGATTAAG
>CASDWO010000018.1 GCA_949284575.1 uncultured bacterium | reverse complement strand
TCAGAAAACTAAGTAATCACGATTTTATCCTGCAAACGAATAAAATTGACTAGTAATAGATAAATAATTATGTTAAAATCAACTTAGATAAGATGAAATAGAGATTAAGGTGACCATATGAAAAAGAATAAAGAAAAAGTAGTAATAATAAGTTTACTAGTATTATTGCTTGTTTTAACAGTGGGAATAAGTTATGCTGCATTTAATTTTAGTGGCTTAGGTACAAAAGTAAATACAATAACAACAGGAGCGATAAGTATGACTTACACTGAAACTGAAAATGTCATAAGTCTAGATAAAGCCTTACCTACAACAGATAAGACAGGAAAGACTTTAACAGATTATTTTGAGTTTACAGTATCAGGAAATATAACAGGAGATACTAATATTAATTATGAGATCAGTGCTAAAGAACAAGAAGGTAATACTTTTGATGGTAATAATGTTAAGTTATATTTAACAAGAGTAACAGATAATGGTGAAGAAGAAGTAATGGCTCCTGAAATATATAATGAAGAGGCAAATGCTAACAGCTTTACAGGAAGACCAAGAGGAGTTATGAGTTTATATACAAGTAGTATGAATGCCAGTGAATCAAATACATATAGATTAAGAATGTATGTAACTGAAGAATATAATCCTCAGGATGATGGAGGAAATAAAACTTTTAGTGTTAAAGTAAATGTTTATGGAAAAGATGGTATAAATATAGAGCCTAATGCTCCTTTCCTTAATAGTAATATGATCGCTGTGCGTTATGATGGAAGTAACTGGGTAAAAGCTGATTCTAGTACAAATAACTGATATAATTATAATAATTTAGAATGGGCTAATGCTGTAACAGTTAGTTCATCTAGTAGAAGTACATATTTAAGTGCCGATGTAGGTACAACAATAAATATGGATGATATAGAGACATGTGGGTATGGATACCAAGATACTCTTATGCTATTGGTAGCGAAGATGGTACTAATTATTATGGAAAACAAGGAGATTATTTAGAAAGTACACCAACTCTTGAATTACCAGGAGAAATAGATATAAAATTTGTATCAACTGATACTAAAGATAGAGGAACAGCAAAATACATAGTAAGTGATGGAATAACTGATAATAGCTGGTATACACCTGATGCCTTTACTTTTGGTGATGAAGAATTAAGTGGAATATAGGTAGGTAAGTTTGAGACGAGTAGTTCTAATCCTTTAGCAGAAAATGGTGGTGGAAATACTACTGATTTAGATCCTATGATTAAACCTAATGTAACTAGTTGGCGAAGTATAGATTTGTCTAATGTTTTTAATATTTCTTTAAAAATGAATGATGAAGGAAATAGATATGGATTTAGTAGTGATGTAGATACCCATGTTATGAAAAATAGTGAATGGGCAGTAGTTTCCTATTTATCACAAAGTAAATATGGAAAGTTAGGTAATAATAACTTTACTGGAACAGAAAAGAAAGTATATAAAAATAAAAGTGACAGGTATATAACAGGCTGTAGTTATGGTTCTCCAAACGATGATGGTACTGATTATGGTTGTAAATATCAATATGATACAAATATAAATGGAACAGGAGCAAGTACTACAGGAAATATTTATGGAGTCTATGATATGAATGGGGGTTCATGGGAAGCTGTTATGGCTAATTATAATGATACTCTAACAGGTTCATCTTTTAATGCTATGCCAGACTCTAAATATTATGATAAATATACATTCCCAAATGTTTCTTTCGCTTGTAATATGAAAGAATGCTTATCACATGGATTAAGTGAAACTAAGAAGTGGTATAATACTGTGTTTAGTGTTGTTGAGCAATCATTTCCTTGGGGATTAAGAAGTGGTCCATTTAATTATAGATATTCTACTAGTATTTTCTCTTTTGAAGGAGGTAATACTAGTACAGCAGCAATAGAATCTTCTTTTCGTCTTGTTATAGCTTAATTTCAAACTGGTAAATTAACATTTATCAGTTTTTTAGTGTATTTCTTTTAATTTTCCTGTATAATATATCTAGCTATAGAGGTGAATTATGAATATATATAATCTTAATATAGATGAACTTACTACATACTTTTTAAATAACAATGATAAAAAATATTATGCATCGCAACTATTTTCTTGGCTTTATGATCAAGATAAAAGGATTAAAGACTTTGATATGGCTACTAATATAAAAAAAGAAACAAGAGAAAAACTAAAACAAGATTTTACTATATCAACCCTTGAAATAATTACTGTAGAAGAAGCAGAAGATGTACGTAAATATCTTTTTAAACTTGCTGATAATCATTATATCGAAGCAGTTTTAATGTACCATGATTATGGTAATAGCTTATGTATTTCTAGCCAAGTTGGTTGTAATATGGGCTGTGCTTTTTGTGAATCAGGACGTCTTAAAAAAGTAAGGAATCTAACATCAGGAGAGATGGTTGAACAAATATTAAAAATAGAAGAAGATGCTAATTTAAAAATAACTCATATCGTTATTATGGGAATAGGAGAGCCTTTTGATAACTATGATAATATCTGTAACTTTATAAAAATAATTAATCATCCTAAAGGCCTTAATATAGGTGCCAGGCATATTACTATTTCAACATGTGGTATAGTTCCTAAAATCCTAGAACTAAAAAATTTTCCATACCAAGTTAATCTTGCCATTAGTCTTCATGCTCCTAATGATAAATTAAGACAAGAATTAATGCCTATTGCTAAAGTTTATTCTCTTAAAGAACTAATAGATGCCTTAAAAATATATTATAAAAAGACTAATAGACGAATTACTTTTGAATATATTTTATTAAAAGATATTAATGATAAAGAAGAACAAGCTATAGAATTAGTAAATCTAGTTAAAGATTTAAACTGTTATATCAATCTAATTCCTTATAATGAAACAGAAGCTTTACAGTTTAAAAGAAGTAATACTTTAACAATTGCTAAGTTTTATGATATACTAAAGAAAAACAATATTACTGTTACGATTAGGCGTGAATTTGGCGGTACAATCAGTGCTGCTTGTGGACAGCTTAGAAGTAAGAAGGAGGAAGCATGAAATCGTTTTATTTAACAGATGCTGGAAAGGTTAGAGATCATAATGAAGATAGTGTTTTAATAGTCCATAACCAAGAAGGAGCAGTCCTAATGGCTATAGCAGATGGAATGGGGGGTCACTCTGCCGGTGAAGTTGCTTCCTCTATTGCTATTACCCATTTAGCTAAAAACTTTAATGAAAACTTTCTTAATATGAGTAAAATAGATGCAGTTAATTTCTTAAAAGACAGTGTTAATGAAATAAATGCTAGTATCTTTAGTCATGAAAAGACTCATCCTGAAAGTAAAGGCATGGGTACAACTCTTGTTACTGCTATCATTACTAAAGACTATATTTTATTTGGAAATATAGGTGACTCTTCAGGTTTTGTAATGAAAGATGGTATCCTTCATAAAGTTACTTATGATCATACTTTAGTAAATCTCTTAGTATCAGCAGGAGAACTAACTAAAGAAGAAGCTAAAGATCATCCTAAGAAAAATGTCTTAATGAAAGCACTTGGTGCTAATGATCCTATTGATATTGATGTTTTTGATTGTGATATGGAAATAGATGCTATCCTCCTAGCTAGTGATGGACTTACTAATATGCTTGAAGAAGAGCAAATCCAAAAAGTCTTAAACGGTGAAGGAGATATTGAAGATAAAGTTATTAAATTAATTAGAAAAGCAAATAATAGAGGCGGGACTGATAATATTTCAGTTGCATACTTGAATTTTGGAGAAGGTGAAGAATAATGGTTACAAAGGGGCAAAGAATTAATGATCGTTATGAAATAATTAAATCTATTGGTGAAGGTGGTATGGCTAATGTCTACTTAGGTTATGACACCATATTAGACCGTAATGTTGCAATTAAAGTACTAAGAGGCGACTTAGCAAATGATGAAAAATTTGTAAGACGTTTTCAACGTGAAGCTTTATCAGCATCAAGTCTTTCTCATCCTAATATAGTTGCTATGTATGATGTAGGAGAAGATGATGGCCTTTACTATATAGTTATGGAATATGTTGAAGGTAAGACCTTAAAGCAACTATTAAAGAAAAGAGGAAGTCTAACTTTAAGTGAAGCGATTGATATTATGCTTCAATTAACTGATGGTATGGCTCATGCTCATGACTCTTATATAGTTCATCGTGACTTAAAACCTCAAAATATTATGATAGAAGATGATGGACAAATAAAAATAACTGACTTTGGTATTGCTATGGCCTTAAACTCAACCCAACTTACTCAAACTAACTCAGTTATGGGATCTGTTCACTATCTTCCTCCTGAACAAGCTGCTGGTAAAGGAGCTACTATTAAAAGTGATATTTACTCAATGGGAATTATTTTCTATGAACTATTAACAGGAGAATTACCATTTAAAGGCGATAGTGCAGTAGAAATTGCTTTAAAACAGATGAAAGAACCTCTTCCTGATGTTCATAAATTAAATAATGATATTCCTCAAAGTATCGAAAATATCATCTTAAAAGCAACTGCTAAAAATCCTAAAAATCGTTATGATGATGCTAAAAGTATGCATAATGACTTACTAACAGCTTTAAATGACGATAGAATTAATGAACCACCTTATGTTTATCCATATCCTGAACATGAAGTGGATGAAACAACCAAAATTATGGAACCAATTACTAGTGAAGATGATAACATTGCAACACCAATTACTGATGATACTACTAAGAAAACAAATAAACTTGTTATCGCTTTAAGTATAATCGCTGGTGTTATCATACTAGCTCTTATAGCAGTTTTCTTTATCATCCCTGCAGTTACTGCTGAAAAGAACGTTAAAGTTCCTGATGTTAGTGGCCTAACTGTAAGTAAAGCTACTGAAAGATTAGAAGATGCTGGTTTAATCGTTAATAGTAAAATAGAAGAAGTAGCAAGCGAAGATGTTAAGAAAAATCGTATCATTAGAACTGATCCTAAAAGTGGCAGTACCATTAAAGAAGGAAGTAGAGTAACTTTATATAAATCAACAGGAGTTAAAACCTATACCTTAGAAAGCTATGTTAATGTAGATGTTGATGAAGCCAAAGAACAACTAGAAGACTTAGGTCTTAAAGTAACTATTAATGAAATAGATCCTGATGTTACTACTTGTGCTGTTATTGGTCAAAACCTAGTTATCTCTCAATCTTTAGAAGAAGGTAGTGAAGTAAAATCAGGTGATGAAATAACTCTAACAACCCTAAAAACACTAACTTTCCCTGACTGGGAAAATGCTACTCAAGATACTGTAACTTCATGGTGTAATAATGCTTGTGTAACCTTAAATATTAACTACCAAGAAACAGCTGATAAAAATCAAATAGGAAAAGTTATTACCCAGTCACGTCCCTTTGGTTCAACTGTAAAAAATAATGATAGTGTAACTATTACTATTGGTATAGAACCAAAAGAAAGCTCTACTGATGATAATGACTCAAATGAAGAAGATACAAAAAAATATCTATGTGTATCTATAGAAGATTCAACCGATACATATGAAACAACTACAGGAACTTGTCGTGAAGGTTATGAATTACAAGCAGAATAGGGGGTAAAATGGAAGGACAAATTATAAAAATAAAAAGTAATACTCATGATGTATTTAGTGATGGAAAAGTATATTCCTGTATTCCTAGAGGTAAATTTCGTAAAGATAAAATTTTACCTCGGGTTGGGGATTACGTTATCTTTGATCAAGAAAAATTAGTTATAACAGAAATACTTAAAAGAAAGAACTCTTTTACTAGACCATTAGTTAGTAATATTGATCAAGCCTTTCTTATTACGAGTTTAAAAGATCCTGATTTTTCTTTAAATCTCTTAGATCGTTTTCTTACCTTAATGGAATTACATAATGTAAAAAGTATTATTTGTCTTACCAAAACAGATTTAATTTCTAAAGAAGAATATAAGTCCATTAGAAAAACTTTAGAATATTATCAAAAACTTGGTTATGATATTTTAACTAACTTAGATATAGAAGAACTAAAAGCTATAATAAAAGATAAAACCAATGTCTTTGTTGGACAAACAGGAGCAGGTAAGAGTACTTTATTAAACAAATTAAATCCTTCATGGAATCTATTAACAGGAGAAATCTCGAAAGCTTTAGGTAGAGGACGTCATACTACTAGAAATGTTGAACTCTACTTATTCCTAAATGGTAAAGTTTTAGATACTCCTGGTTTTTCTGCTTTAAATTTTAATGACTATTCTAAAGAAGAAATAAAAAAAGCTTTCCCTGAATTTCAAAAATACTCTTGTCCTTTTAAAGACTGTTCTCATACTAAAGAACAAGAATGTGAAATAAGAAAGAAAGTTGCTTCTAAAGAAATATTAGAAACTCGTTATAATAACTATCTTAAATTCTATGAGGAGGCTAAGTAATGATAAGTGCATCATTTTTAAATAGTAAAGATATAAGAGATACAATAATTAAATTAAATAATACTGATGTTGATTATATTCATATTGATGTATTAGATGGTAACTATGTAGGTAATGCAAAAAAAAGTCTACCCTTTAAAGAAATGCGGCATATTTATAAATACACAGATAAACGTTTAGATGTTCATTTAATGGTAGAGTATCCTAGTAAATATATTAAAGACTATGCTACTTTAAATACCGAATATATATCTTTCCATCTTGATAGTAAAGAAGATATTATAAGTAATCTAAAATTAATTAAAAGTTATGGAATAAAATCAGGACTAGTCCTAAATCCTGATCAACAAGTAAGTAGTATCATCCCATATCTTCCTTATTTAGATTTAATAATAGTTATGGGAGTAGTTCCAGGTTTAGGAGGTCAAGCTTTTCTTTCTAATACTCCAAATAAATTAAAAGAACTAGCAACCTTAAAAAAAGAATATAAAGAATTTTTCTTTAAAATAAGTGTCGATGGTGGTATTAATAACCTAACTATTAATAAAGTAAAAGACTATACTGATATTATTGTAAGTGGTAATTATATAACTAGTAGTACTAACTATCAAGAAAAAATAACTAGTTTACGTTAAAATTATTCCATGTTATAATAAAAAGAGAATAGGAGGGCTTTAAATGGATAATAAAAATACCAATGATGAAGAGTTAAAAGTAATAGAACCTAATACTGTTAATAATGATAATAATGTAAATAATAGTAGTAATCCTAGTAATGATAATGCAACTAATACTAATGACACTATCAATTCATCAATAGAAACACCACCTCTTGATAATACAACTCCAAATGTTGTTAATACTACTAGTAATACTACTAATGAAGTTAATAAGGTTGTTGTTAATGAAGAAAAAACGACAACGGAAACTAAAAAAACTAAAAAGAATAAACAAGGTCATCCTATCTTTTTATTCCTTTTAATTATCTTTCTTTTCGCCTTTGTTTTCTTTCTTCCTGATATTACCAACTTTATTAATGACTATAAAGCTGAAAAGACTGGTGCTAATGAATTAAAAAGTGGGAAGATGAGTTGTACTATGACTAATACAACAAACAATCTTAACTACACTTATGACATTATCTTAACATATGAAAAAAATAGACTAAAAGAAAGTACTATGACAACTACTAGTAGACTTTCTGATAATGCAACTGATAGTAGTATCTTAACAGAAAAACAAGATAGTTGCCTACTTTTAAAAAATTACTTAGATGAAAATAATATCGGTATGAAAGTAAATTGTAATGTAACAGCAGCTTTACAAACAACTGAAGAAAGAATCGATTATCGAACTCTAGATTTAGATTTTATTTCTAGTAATATCGCTGAATTCGAAGGATTCTATCCTGAATATGAACTTGATGAAAGTGTTAGTGCTATTGAAACAGAACTAACTAATAGCGGTTATACTTGTACAAGAACAGAACGTTAAAAATATTAACGTTTTTTTTCTTTTATTATCAAACTTACATCTTTAAAATAATAATTTAAAATCTGTTTATAATTACAATCTAACTCTGCCAAATTTAAAGCTCCTACTATACTTAAGCCTAAACCACTACCAATTCCCCTTGTAACAAAAGTTAAATAATCTTTCTTAATAATAATCGTAATATCTGTTGAAGGTAAATTTAATAAAGCTGCTACTGTTTTCGCACTAATTACTTTATTATTTATAATAAGCTCTTTAATTCTATTACTCTTACTAATTAAGTTAATCTTAATACTAACCTTATCCTCCTTAATATTAAAAATCTCTTTAAACTTTCTAATACTATAATTAGTAACCTGTAAATAATTAGGATAACTAAGATCCCAAAAACTTTCTTTTTTCTCTAGATAAGGAACATTAGAAATAACATCAGTATAGCCATTACTAACTAAATGAATATAACAATTAATAGGTTTATCATTATATACTAAATACTCACTATTTGTCTCATCAATCGCTCTTAAAAAAATATTTAAATAATAATAATACGTCTCTTTAAACTTCAACTTATAATAATTATAATTCTTATAAAGTAAATTAATCTTATTAATATCAAGATTATTATTATCTAACTTACTAATAACTTCACTACGATATAAAACTACAATTGCTTTTAAAGCTTCTAATGGTAAATTTAAACTTATATTAGAAAATAAAAGACTAAGTAATAATTCCTTCATTGTTAAAGCATCATTATCTTTTAAAAATATCTTTAAATCATTAGGATATAACTTACTATGTAATTTAATCTTCCGAGAAGGAATACCATTAATTACAAATACAACTTGATTACCTTTAAAATTAATATTATGACTAGCAAGATAATTATAAGCTTTCTCTTTTAAATCACTATTAGATATATCAAGAGAAAACTCATAACTATTATTTAAAAATAAATAAAGAACTTCTTCTCCTTTTTCCTTTACAATATGGTACTTTTCTAACATATATATCACCTAATAATATAATGGTAGAAAAAAAGAAATTTATACTTAATATTCAAAATATTTAAAATTATTCTTATTATCACAGCTCTTACCTGTTAAATAAGATAAATTTTTAAAAGTCTTCTTTAAATTAACTTTCTTTATATCTTTAAGATAATTATTAACATCTCTAATAATCTCTAAAGCTTCATGTAAAGCGATAGTATAAAGTTCATTAAAAGACTCATAATGTTTTTCTCTTTTTAAAGAAGGATGATACCATACTTTATGATTTAAATTTAAATAATCTTCTTTATCCTTTAAAGAAGCATGATAAGATATCGCTTGAAATTTAAAAGTCTCTTGTTTTGTTAATTTATCTAAACTCTTATAACAAAACATCTTAATACCATACTTATCATATCGTAAATACTTTAAAGATTTATACATAATAGATAAAGACTTATAATAATCATCACTAAAATTATCATAATTAAAAGTCTCTTTAAAAGTATAATTAATAACTTCTTCTAACTCTTTAGAAAACTTTCTTAAATCAAAACAATAATTATAAAACTTAAAACTATAAGGCATCTTTGCAAGACGTTGTTTAATTAAATAATTATCAAGAAAATTCTCCATCTCTTCATGTTTATTACGATATTTATATGTCTTAGGATCATCTTTATTAAAAATACCCGTCTTATAAATAATAAAAGGATGTAGTTTAACATCTAAAACATAATGAGAGATAAAACCATATAAAAAAGCCATTACCTCACTATTCTTATAATAGTTATTATATTTAATATAATTAATTAAATTTATAAAAAAATCTTGTGTCTTATGGGTATGAAAATAACTTTGAAAATTAGGTTTTCTTTTAAAAATACTATAAAAAATAAAAGAATCTGTACTTTGAGCGAACATTCTTAATCTTGATTTTTCATCTATTAATAATTTCTTTAAACCTATAGGTAATAAATCATAAATATCATCAATAAAATAAGCATGAGTAACAGTTGAAGGCATAGTCTTTTCTCAATCCTTTCTCCTAGATTAAAGTATAACATAATTTTTCATAAAAAATTCATATTTTTTCCACATTTTTTATGATATAATCAATTCTAGGTGGTAGAAATGATAGACAAACAGTTTAAAAACTTAGAAGAACAAATTGAAATTCTAAAATATAAAGGTCTAGCTATTAATGATGAGAAGTATGCTAAAAAAATACTATTAAGGGAAAATTATTTCTTTATTTCAGGTTATCGTTATCCCTTTGTTAGAAGTAATGTCGATAAACACTTCTTAGAAGGAGTTACCTTTGAAGAGTTATATAGTTTGTTTCTATTTGACCGCCATATTAGAAATATTTTCTTTAAAAACTTACTTGTAATTGAAAATAATTTAAAATCTATCTTTTCTTATCAATTATCTAAAAAATATGGTTATAAAGAAAAGTATTACTTAAAAGCTAAAAACTTTACTAATGATAAAAGTAAACAACGACAAGTAAATGATCTAATTAAAAAGATGAAAAGACAAATTAGAATTAATGGAGCTCAACATACAGCTACAGCTCATTATATGTCTAATTATGGTTATGTTCCTCTATGGATCTTAGTAAAAGTATTATCTTTTGGTATTGTTGGTGAATTATTTTCAATTATGAAGTATGAAGATCAAGTAGATATTTGTAATTTTTATAAAATACCTTTAGAGGAATTCTTAGTTTATTTACCAATATTATCTAACTATCGTAATCTTTGTGCTCATGAAGATATTTTATATGAAAATAGAACCCAAAAACATATAAAGGGAACTACTTATCATCAGTTTTTAAATATTCCTAAAGATGAAAATAATGAATACAAAAGGGGTACTAATGATTTATTTGCTTTGCTTATTATTATGAAAAGAATGTTATCGAAAGAAGAATTTAAAAATATGTGTATAGAATTAGAAAAAGAAATAGAAAATCTTACGTATAATTTACATAGTATAAAAATAGAAAAAATACTAGATAGAATGGGCTTTCCTGAAAACTATTTAGAATTAGCTAATGCTAGTATTGAAAGGAGTGAAACAAATGAAAAGTAAATATATTAAAGAAGCAATGTTAATTATTATTTCTTTTGTTATTGGAGGAGTCTTAACTTATGTTGTTATAGGAAAAGATATTAATATTGGTAGTACTAATAATGGTTCTACAGGACTAACTTGTAGTTCAGCTAACTGTACTAAAGTAGTAGTTGATGAATCAGGTATAAGTGAAGCTGTTTCTAAAGTTTATGATGGAGTTTTATTAGTAAGAAACTATCAACAAAATCAAGTAGCATCAACAGGAACAGGATTTGTTTATAAAATAGATGGTGATGATGCTTATATTATAACTAATCAACACGTTGTTGATGGTGCTAGTAAAGTTACAGTAGTAACTTCTAAAGATGAAGAAATAGAAGGTACTGTTTTAGGAGGAGACTCTTATGTAGATATAGCAGTTATAAGAATTAAGAAAACTGATGATTTAATTGCTTTACAATTAGGAAATAGTGAAAACTCTAATTTAGGTGATTTAGTCTTTACAGTTGGTAATCCATTAGGTTATGAATATCGTGGTAGTGTAGCGACAGGACACTTAGCAGGTAAAGATAGATTAGTAAGTGTAAGTACTGATAATTCTCTTAGTAGTGATTGGGTAATGAAAGTATTGCAAACAGATGCTGCTATTAATCCTGGAAATAGTGGAGGGCCTTTAATGAATGCTAATGGTGAAGTAATAGGCGTTATCTCTATGAAACTTGTGCAAACAGAAGTAGAAGGTATGGGCTTTGCTATTCCAATTGAATATGTTAATAGTAAAATAGAAACTCTAGAAAAAGGTGAAGAAATAGAATGGCCACTTCTAGGAGTACAAATGCTTAATGTTACAGATGCTAAAGGATCATATCGTTATAACTTTGATATTCCAAATGATATAGATAGCGGTGTTGTTATCGCTGGTATTGAAAGTGGAACAGGCGCTGATAATTCTGATTTACAAGAAGGAGATATTGTTATAGCAGTTAATGGTGAAGAAGTAGCAGATTCAGCTTATCTACGTTATGAATTATATAAATACTCTGTAGGAGATACTATTGAACTTACATATATCCGTGATGGAAAAGAACATAAAACAAAAGTTACTTTAACAAAAAGTAGTAATGAATAAAGGGTCATATTGATTGATCCTTTTTTCTAGCTTGAAACTCTAAAATGACTATGATATACTTTTAATATATAAAATAGAAAGAAGGTAAAAAGTATGAGATACACAAATTTACAAATAGTTACCTGGGGGGGGGGCATTTAACCAGTATCTAAGTAATAAAGTTACTTTCTTTCATTATGACATAAGAGCAGGCTAGAAGTATTCTGTTCTTTTTAATGTGAGAAAAAAATAAGAGGAGAGGTAATGAAATGGAAAAAAGAAAAGAAGTAGGGATAACCTTAGGATTAATAGTACTTTTATTAGTATTAACAGTAGGAATAAGTTACGCAGCTTTTAAGTTTACAGGAACAGGAACAAAAGTAAATACAATTACATCAGGAAATATTTCTATGAGTTTTACAGAAAATGATAATGTTATAAGTATAGATAAAG
>CASDWO010000017.1 GCA_949284575.1 uncultured bacterium | reverse complement strand
TCATTTGCATATTTCTTTATTTCTTCCTGTAATTTTTCCTCTTCCTTTTTACTTCTTTTTTTCATTACTACATCCTTTCTTATTCTGTAGTAATAATTATATCAGATTTTCTTTGCGAAGAAATTTACTCTTTTTTGCTGAATAGAGAATAAAAATTTGACAAGTGAATAAAATAATAGTATATTAGAAATATCAAAACATTGATGAAAAGAAGTAACTATTTCTAATCTTTTATAGAGAGCTTGTGGTTGGTGGAAACAAGTAAAGATGAGTAGTGAATAACATTTCGGAGTGCTTAAAGAAATTAAGTAGACTAAGCCGGGTGCAGACCGTTACATTTGCTAGATTTGATAGAATCGAAAAGTGATTATAAAGTAAAAAAATAAAACCTTTATAATAAATTGGGTGGCACCGCGGAAGACTAGTTTCGTCCCATAGTACTATAAGTATTATGGTATGGACTAGTCTTTTATTATTTATTAGAAGGGAATGATTATAATGATTGAATTAGGGAATTTTAGATAAGTTAGATGAGGTAGTTAAAATATCTAAAGAAGAATCACATCGTATTGAGATGACTAAAAAAGCTTTTGCATTTTGTGACTCTTTAGATAGAAAGGGTATTCATTATGAATATTGTATTAGACATAAAGAAGCGACAGGTTGTGTTGATTATAGTAGATGGCATGAGTACTTGAAAGATGATTATGCTGTTGGTAAGCACTTATTAGTTCAAGAAAGAAAAGGTGATAAGAAGAAATATTTAGTTGTAATTGATAGTACTAAACAAGTGGATTTTAAAGCTTTAAAAGATGAATTAAACTGTCGTAAATTAGAGTTTGTAAGTCCTAGTGACATGGAAAGTCTAATTAATGCTACACCTTTTAATGTTTCTATTTTTAATATGATGTATGATGAGAATAAAGAAGTTGAAATAATTATTGATGAAGATTTACTAGCGGCAAGTAAAGTAGCTTTTCACCCTTTATATAATGGTATGAGTATTTTTATGCCTTTAGAGGAATGTTTTAATTTTCTTAAAACTATAGGAAGAAGTGCTGAAGTTATGACTATACCTATTAAGAGTGAAGAAAAAGTTTTAATAAAATAATAATAAATGATATACTATAGATGAGGAGAGGATAATTATGGCAATTGATGCGAAAGAATTATATGATGAAATAGATAAGTATATGGATAAAGAAGTAACTTTGGAAGGATGGGTTAGAAATCATCGTAAACAAAAAGAGTTTGGTTTTATTGATTTTTCTGATGGTACTTGTTTTAAACATATTCAAGTTGTTTATGATAATAAGTTAAGTGATTTTGAGATGATTCAAAAAATACATGTTGGTAGTGCAATTAGAGTAGTAGGAACAGTAGTTAAATCACCTAAAGAAGGGCAAGAATTTGAAGTACAAGCTAGGGAAGTAGTATTATTAGGAGAATGTTTAGAAGACTATCCAATACAACCTAAAAAACACTCTCGAGAGTTTTTAAGAGAACAAGCTTATCTTAGACCTAGAACAAACCTTTTTCAAGCTGTATTTCGTGTTAGAAGTGTAGCAGCTTATGCTATTCATAAATACTTTCAAGATAGAGGTTATGTTTATTTCCATGCTCCATTAATAACTGCAAGTGACTGTGAAGGAGCAGGTGAGATGTTTCATGTTACTTGTTTTGATCTTGAGAATGTTCCAAAAGTAGATGGTAAAGTAGACTATAGTAAAGATATGTTTTCTAAGCCGGCATCTTTAACTGTATCAGGACAATTAGAAGCAGAAACATTTGCTCTATCTTACAAGAAAACATATACTTTTGGTCCTACATTTAGAGCAGAGAACTCTAATACTAAAGTACATGCTAATGAGTTTTGGATGATTGAACCTGAGATTGCTTTTTGTGATTTAAATGGGGATATGGAAATAATGGAAAGTATGTTAAAGTATGTAGTTAGTTATGTATTAGAACACTCTCAGGATGAAATGGAATTTTTAGATAAATTTGTAGAGAAAGGACTACTTGATAAACTTACTAAGTTAGTTAATTCTAAATTTACAAGAGTTACTCATAAAGAGGTTATAGACATATTACAAAAAGCTGATGTAAAATGGGAATTTGAGCCTAAACAAGGTGAAGATATTGCTAAAGAACATGAAAAATATATTACAGAATACTTTGATGGACCAGTATTTATTACTGACTGGCCTAAAGATATTAAAGCTTTCTATATGAAACAAAATCCTGATGGAGAGACTGTTGCAGCAGTTGACCTTGAAGTACCTGGTGCAGGTGAAATAATGGGAGGAAGTCAAAGAGAAGAAGACTATGACAAATTAGTTTCACGTATGGATGAATTAGGTATGGATAAAGATGAACTTGACTGGTATATTAACCTTCGTAAATATGGTGGTTGTGTTCATTCAGGATTTGGTATGGGCTTTGAGCGACTTTTAATCTATTTAACAGGTGTTGAAAATATAAGAGATGTTATACCATATCCAAGAACACCAGGTAACTGTGAATTTTAATAGAGGAAGACATCGTTTGATGTTTTTTCTTTGGCTTTTAATTTAAAGTGACTTATAGTATAATGTAATAAAGAAGAGGTGACTAACTTATGCAGGATAAATATCATTTAACAAAAGAACAAAATATATTTTTAGCGAAAAAAGTGTTAGTATCTAACATCTATAATAGTGCAAGACTTGAAGGAATTAATACGACATACCCAGATACTAAAACAATTTTAGAGGGGGTAAATGTACCTAGTTTAAGATTAGATGAGATAAATTGCATTTTAAATCTAAGGGATGCCTGGAATTTTACTCTTTCTAATATAGATACTGATGTTTCTCTTGATTTTATATGTAAAGTTAATTCGTTTGTATCAAGAAATGAGTCTTTAGAATGGGGGGTTTTAAGAACAGGTAAAGTTGGTATAAATGGAGTAGACTATATTCCTAATATTCCAGAAAAAGAAGATGTAATTACTAATATAGAAACTATTTTAAAAGAAGAAAATATTACTAAAAGAAGTTTAAATCTTATGCTCTATTTAATGAGAAGTCAACTGTTTTGGGATGGTAATAAACGAACTGCTATCTTAGTTGCTAACAAACTCCTTATAAGTAATGGTTGCGGTATTATTTCTGTTAAAGAAGATGATATCAATGAATTTAATAAACTATTAACAGAATATTATAATACTGGTAATAAAGATAAGATAATTTCTTTTCTATATGATAAGTGTATATTCGGTTTAGAATTAAATAACACATAGAAATCTATGTGTTATTTAAATACTCAAGTATATTATCTTTTAAATATAGGCATTCACTTGTGTCTTTAACATTGAAAGTCTTGATAAAAGTATTAATGATATTATCAATAGTATCTTTAGTAATTATTCTCTTGCTAGCTTGTAAATTTAAATCATAGACAAAAGCTAAGATATTAGCAAGTTTGTCTATAGCAGTTTTTCTGTTTCTTAAATCAACTAATCTATGACTGTCAAAATCTTCTTTTACTTTAGAATCTAATTTAGCTCCTTCTACATATGGCAAAATATAAAAGTCTTTAATATTATCATCGTAGGTAGCTACAAAAAATATATCTAATTTATCGGCATCTCTAATCGCTTTACAAAATAGTTCTTCTCTAGAAGTTAATTCATAATTTAAATTCATTTTATTATGATATTTAACAGCTTTATAAATAATATCATCATACTTATTATCATCTATAAACCTTCTAATAAGATTATCTTTGAAAAGAATCTCTGCTCCTAAATCGGCATGGTCTATAGTTTTGCTATCAACAATAGAATTATATCTTTTCATTTGAAGAAATCTACCGATATCGTGTAAATAACCAATTAGAATTAAAAGGTTAGTATCTTCTAAAGAAAGATTAAGTGCCTTAGCAATTTTCTTACAATTATTTTTTACTCTTAAAGTATGATTATATTTTCTTTTAATGGTAACATTATTTAAATCAAACTTATTAACATAATCTTTAAAAGTTTTATCTATTTTTTCTAAATCTGTCATGATTCCCCCTAAAATATAAGAGTCTTTAATATCTTTTGGGTGTTCTTAAAATTATACTTTGCTACATCTTTTAATTTTTCTTCTCCATACTTATTAACAAGCTCCTCACCAATTTTATCAACATTAGCTCCAGCTCCTTTAGGAAGAGGTAATCCTATTTCATCACATAATTTATCAAACTCTTTTAAGAAGATATATCTACTAATAATAGAAGCTGCTCCAACGGCTAGATTCTTATCTTCAGCTTTTTGAACGAAAGTAATACCTCTTTGAACATTAGGAACATCTTTAATATAATCATAGTATCTTGCTTCTCTTGCAAATTCATCGACAATAATATAGTCAACTTCTGGTTTTAATTCTTGCATTATTTGATATAATACTTTATTATGCATAATGGCTTTTATCTTGTTCATATTAATATCTTTACTATATTTTTCATTATATTCCTTGTTAGTTAAGATTAAACTGCGATAAGGAATTTTTTTAATAAGTTCTGGTGTTACTTTTAAAATAAAATCATCGGTTAGTTTTTTAGAATCTCTTATTCCTAAATCCTCTAAATACTTTACATTTTCTTTACTTACATAAGTTGCAGTTACAACAATAGGACCAAAGTAGTCTCCTGTTCCTACTTCATCACTTCCAACTGATGAGCAGTTATGATATTTTGAATCCTTTTCTTTCTGTTTTTCTTTTTCTTCTTTGGTATTAGATAAAAATGTTCCCCACATTGCGGCATCTACATCAGCACTTGTTCCTTGAAACATAACTTTACCAGATTCATACATCGTAATAACAGTATCTTCATCTTTGGCTTGAAATACGACGTAAGGAATCTTTTTATCACGTATTTTATCTTTATAATATTCAAGCATTTTTTGTTTAACTTCTTCATTTACTTTAATAACTACGTTCATTTTTTTCACTTCCTTACAAATTATTATAGCATAGTTTTAAATTTTAGTTTATAATAAATATAAGGAGGATTTATTTATGAGCCCAAATATATTTAGTGTAGTAATCATATTACTTATTTTATTATGTGGAGTTTTAGGAAGTAAAAGGGGAATCTTAAAAGAATTAGTTATAATTGTAGGAACTGTTGTTGTTTTTGCTTTATCCTTTTTCTTAAAAGATTTTCTTGCAGGTTTTTTCTGTACTTATTTACCATTTTTTAATTTTAGAATACCTTTAGGTAATTTAGTTAGTCTAAATATTATTTTCTATCAATTAATAGCATTTCTAATCTTAGTTTTAATATTTAGATTAATACTTCAAATCTTAATAGATGTTACAGGAATCTTTAGTAAAATTATTAATGCGACAATCATATTAGCATTACCTAATAAATTACTAGGCTTTATCGTTGGTCTTTTAGAAGGTTATATATTAATGTTTATAATTCTTAATGTAGTTGCTATACCAATGAGTGGTAGTAGTTTATTTATGGATTCTAGTGTTAGAAAATTTATTGTTAATGATACACCAGTTTTAAAAGATTCACTTGGCGGTTTAAATTATGCTATTGAAGATGTATTAAGTCTTTCTAGTAAAGATGATCGTAATACTAATGATTTAAAAGTAATAGATATTATGTTAAAATATAAAGTCGTTACTACAGATTTTATGGATGATGTTAAAGAAACAGGTAAATTAGATAAAATTACTGGTTTAGATAGTGTTATTAATAAATATAGGGAGGAATAATTATGAATTATTTAGAAAATGTAAGTGATTTTGAGAGTTTAATAAAAGAAGGAGATGTTTTAGTAGATTTTTATGCTACTTGGTGTGGACCATGTAAAATGTTAAGTCCTGTGTTAGAAGAAATAGCTGAAAAATTTCCTAGAATAAAAGTAGTTAAAGTAGATATAGATAAGTTTGATGACTTAACAAGAGCTCATGGTATTATGAGTGTACCTACAATGGAAGTTTATCGAGATGGTGTTTTAGTAAAAAAAGAAGTAGGTTATCATAATTTGGATGAAATAATATCATGGATGCCAAGAGATTAGAAAAAAACTAGTCTCTTTTCTCTTATAAAATAAAGGATGCAACTAAAAAGTTACATAAATTAACTGAAAATTGGTAGGCTGCAACCAAGGATTTTGATAAATTTAGCATGAGGGTGATAAATATGAAATTTGCTACTAATTTGCAAAAATTAAGAAAAAAAGAAAATATGAGTCAAGAAGCTCTAGCAGAGAAACTTGATGTTACAAGACAATCTGTTTCAAAATGGGAAAGTGGGACAAGTTATCCTGAGATGGATAAACTAATAGCAATATGTAAAATCTTTAGTGTCGATATGGATACATTAGTTAATGGAGATGTCTTACAGGAAGAGAAACAAGTTAAGGAGAATACTATTAATACTAAAGACTTATTAGATAAATTTAATCTTTTAATGAGAAAAATAGTATTTCTTTTTGAAAGTATGAATTTTAAAGAAGTGATAGGGTTTATAATAACAATATTTCTTTTAGTTTTTATTATTGTATTAGGAAGAATTCCTGTTGAGATAATAGAAAACTTAATTGGTAATGGACTCCTTTATGATATCGCTTATGCTGGACCTACTTTAGATACAATTTTCTGTTTAATAATCGATATTTTATATAGTATCTTTGCGATAGTTATATTTATTTATGTTTTAAAGATTAAATACTTAGATCGTATTAAAATAAAAGATGAAGTAAATAAAGAAATAATTATTAAAGAAAAAGAAGCAAAGGAAGAGGAGATAAAAGAGGTAATTATAGAAAAAGATCCTAATAATAAGGTTACAACTTTTCTTGCTAAAATAATTGTCTATATAATTAAATTCTTTATAATTCTCTTCTTAATTGCACCGTTTATTTGTATAGTAATATTGGCAGTTATGTTAGGATTCTTAGTATTATTTGTTACTAAAGGCTTACCATTAATAGGAATACTTTTATGGACAATTGCAGCTTTAATAATTTGTGCTTTGTGTTTTGAAGTACCACTTAACTTTGTTATCAATCATAAAAACAATTATAAAAGAGTAATGATAACTTTATTAATATCTTTAATAATTATAATAATTGGTTCTATTATTTTTGCTTTTGAGTTTTTCTCTATTACTTATGTAAATGATATACCTAAAGATGCTAAAACTAAAAAAGTAGTTGAAACATTACCAATGAGTGATGATATTATAACTATAGGTAGTTATTATCATGATTTAGAATATATTGTTGATGAAAGTTTAACTGATAAATTAGAAATAACTGTTACTTATTATGATTATTTAGTTGATAATAATATAGAAATAGAACTACATAATAATAACTTATTAATATTTCAAGATAGTCCTATGAATTTTAGCTTTAAAGAAGTTTTAGATCAGGTAAGTAAAGATATAAAAGATGGTAAGATTTATAATTATGATAGATTGTATGATTATAAAGTTACAATTAAGACAAGTAGTAAAAATATTAAAATAATAGATGATAATAATAAAGAATTCCAATATCAAAATAATTCCTAAAAAGCCTTAGGAATTATTTTTCTAACTTTATAATTAATAATTACTTTACTATTTAAAATATTTATAATGTCTTCTGTTGTCTCTAATATATAAGTACAATTTTCTTTATATATCTTTTCTTTAATAATAGTATTTTTTAATAAGTAATTAATCTCTTTTTCTAAATGATAAGGAAAAGTAATTGATATGAGATATCCTTCTATTAAATCCGTTTTCGTAGCTTTATTTATTACTTCTTGACATGTTTTAGTGTATGCTCTTATTAAGCCACCAGGGCCTAGTTTTATACCACCAAAATATCTAATAACAACAACTAAAACATTTACTAATTGTTCTTTTTCAATAACAGTTAAAATAGGAAGACCTGCTGTTTTATTAGGTTCACCATCATCAGTAAAACCTTTATCATTAATTAATTTAAAAGCATAGCAGTAATGGGTTGCATTTTTATATTCTTTTTTTAAATCTTGAAGTATTTTTTTAATATCATCTTTTCTTTCTATAGGGATTACAATTCCTATAAATTTAGAGTTTTTAATAGTAATATTATATTCTTCTTTTTTTATAACAGTTTTCATCTAGTCACCTGTCTTTCTAAAAGTATTATAACTTATTTTACAATTAATTGCAGCTTTTGAATATTATAAAAAAAATTATAAGATACTTTATTATTTGAATTCTCATCTTAAACACTTTTAGAAAAGAAAAAACTCCCAATTCCTTTGTTCATAAGGCTTTGAGAGTTTTTTTAAAGTTTTAAAAACTGCGTACATTTTCTATTTTTTTGTTTGTTTACAAATTTTTTTTAAATTTTTTTCT
>CASDWO010000016.1 GCA_949284575.1 uncultured bacterium | reverse complement strand
GCCAAATGATTATCTTTATATTTATCGCACCTTCTAACAAGCTTAAGTGCTTTTTCTTTATAATATGTAGATTTAATATTTTTACTTTCTTTCTTGGCTAACGATATAATTTCATCATATTTTGCACTAATTTCATTTGTTTTCATATTCGAAAATGATTTTCTGTCTTTTTTTATTAAAACTTTTCTATCATGATATGCTTTAAATATTAATTCTTTTAAATCTTTCGCCCAAGTAACTTCAGAAACATTTTGAATTATTTCTTCTAAATATCTTCCTAAATGAACATTACATTCATAGTTATTAGAACCATATTTATACATTGCAGTATCATGATCATGTATAATACCTCCAGTATATTTTGTCAAAATATCGTGTTCTTCTATCTGTTTATGCCCTTTATTTTTATGAGGTTTATAAATTACTGTTTCACTATTACTATAATTCCTTATATACCATTTATTATCGTTAGTTGTTTCGTCTGTATTCATTAAAGCTTTATTTAATAAATCATTTTCTAGATTGTCTAAAGTTGGTTTTGACTTTAGGCTAAACTCTTTTAGAAAATTAACTAATGTACCATTAGATATATCTATTACTCCTTTAGAAAGAACTTTAAATAAATCACTTAATCTATCTAATGCCACTACATTGTATGTTCCAAGTTCAATTGTTAAAGCTTTTATACTATTATCATAAGTTACATCTGTATAAAACTCTTTTGGTATTTTATCATCTGCTTTTGGATTATGCTTAAAGATATGTTTTTCTACATAAACATTTACTTCTAAACCTATTCTATACTTAGTGATAGCTTTACCACCTCTATTATTACTCTCATGATAAATAGTTCTAGTTTCTACAAGTTTATCTTTTATCATCTTTTCAACTTTCTCTTTAGTAAGACTATGTCCTTTATGACCTTTTTGTCCTCCTATTTTTTTATCTGTCTTTTTTCTAGAATTATATAAATTGGCTCCACTTTTTTCTTTCTTTCCTGTATCTGTTGAGGGCGGTTTACTAGAATTACTACTATCTTTATTTATTTGATTTTTTAATCTATCTATTTCATTTAGTAATTTCTCTATCATTTCATCTTTTTCTTTTATGCTTTTTTCTAAATTAGTTATAGTGGTTTTTAATTCTTCTTTCTCTTGTTTAAAGTCTTTCTTTAGATCTTGTTTTAATTTTTTCATTTCTTTTTTATGAGTAGTATTTATATTTTTATTTTCTATGATTAGTTCATCTAATTTATTGCTTAACTCTTCAAATTGTTTATAAAAATCTACTGTTACTGTCATCGTTTTTATATTTGCCATAATACCACTATCCTTAACTATTATTATTTTCTCATATATAAACGAAAAAAGCAGCATCGTTGACACTACTTTTTACACTTTATTTTTTTCATAGTCTGAATAGTTACAATTTTATTTAACAAAGTAAAATTTTTTTAGAATATCTCTTGCGTGACCGCCCTAAATGTGATATGATTAAAAGGCAATGGACCCTTAGCTCAGTTGGTTAGAGCATCCGGCTCATAACCGGGCGGTCACTGGTTCGAGTC
>CASDWO010000015.1 GCA_949284575.1 uncultured bacterium | reverse complement strand
ATTTCTAAAATTAAATTTCAGTTAAATAAATTATTCATTGCAATTTAGTTTTAGAAATAGTATTAATAAAAAAACAATAAGCTTTTCTAATACTAAATTTCACTTTACTCCAAAACTGAAATTTAACTTTAAAATTAAGGTTTTTCTTTTTTTGAGATGAAATTAATTGTCAAAAATGGTCGATTATGCTATACTCTATTATAGTAGTGGAGAAGTGAATTGGGGTGATATTAGTGCAAGAAGCTAAGGCAAGAAGAATAAAAACTTGCGAAAAAGTTATTAATATTTTATTAAATATATTTATAGTTGTCTTTGGGCTTATTTTGCTAATTTCTATATATAATAACATACAAATAAATATTTTAAAGAACGATTATTCTAGTTTTTTTGGTTATTCAATTTTTGAAGTTCAAACTGGAAGTATGAGTGGAGCGATTGAAGCTGGAGACTGGGTAGTTGTTAAATCAACAAAAGATATCGAATTAAATGATATCATTACCTTTAAACAAGATAATGAATTTACAACCCACAGAGTAATAGAAAAGTATAGTGATACTTATGTTACTAAAGGTGATGTTAATAACGGTAAAGATGAACCAATTACTAGTGATGCAATTGTTGGAAAAGTAGTTAACGTACTACCACATTTTGGTATTTTACGTAAAACCCTATTTAATCCCTTAGTAGTTATCTCTTTGATAGTAACTTTATTCTTAATTAATTTCGCCTTGAAAAAAGAAGATGCTAAACAAGAAGAAAAAATAAAACAAAAAATGAGAGAGTTAATTAAAAAAGTCCCTCTTAAAAATAAAAAAACTGAAGTAAAAGAAGTAAAAAAAGAAACGAGAGAAAACCGTATTAAAATGCGTTTTCGTAAAAAAATAGATCATTCTAAAGATTCTATGAAAGTTAAATCTAATAACACTAAACTTAAAATAGATAAAATTAATGGCAATGATGATATCGAAGTTTTAGAAGTAGAAGAATTATTTCCAAGTGATGAAGAATTAGATAAAACTATGTATTTTAGAATGATTCAAGTTGATAAGAATGAAATAGAAAAAACTTATTCAAAAATAAATGAATCTAAAAAAGAAAATGATATAATCATCGATACAAAAGAAGATGATAAAGAAGAAATAAAGGAAGAAGTTATTAAACATAACTTAGAACTATTACAAAATAAAAGAAAAAAATGTAGAACCATTATTGAAAAAGCCATGGTTATAAAAGAAGAAGAAATAGAAGAGTTAATCAAGACCATTAATTTTAATCAAGAATATAAAACTAATGAACCTTCTATTAAAGAAGCTTATTTAAAAGCCTATATTGATGCTAAATACTATAATAATTGTGGTGATATTAATGTCGCTTATAATGGCCGTAATGTCATTTTAAGAGTAGATACTGTTATTGATAAGATTAAAGATGAATTAATCGCTAATTATAAAGGTAATGATACTAAATATAATAATAAAGTTATGAAATTTAACATTATCTTTAAAATAATAAATTATGTAGAAAAAAACGCTAAAATTAAAGATTTAGATGAAAAGAAAAAAAGATATAAAGATAAACTAATGGATAGCTTAAATACAAGTTATTTAACCGATAAAGATATAAATAATTTAGTTAGTAAATTAATTAAAATAACTAAAACCTATCGCAGTATGCTTAATTACTCTTTATCTAAGATGCAAACTAACTTATTTAAACTTCATTATAGTAAAATAGAAGGTAGTAAAATATTTGCAGTACAAATAGAACATAACTTATCTTTTAGTAAAGTATATAGTGATTATATTATTGAAAAAACTTATAATGAAGGAATAGTCGCTGAAGATAAATTAGCTGTTTTACTAAATATTTTATCAACTAGAATTGTAAAAAATATGTTAGATGGTAATTTCTCATCAAAATATTTGATATATATACCATATGATTTATATGATAAGAGCACTAAGATAGGTAATATCTTTGAAATGTTTGAAGATGAATTTGCCAAAAATACCATAATAGTTTTATTAAACTATGAAGAAATAAAAGGCAATAAACAAGTAATAAAGAATTTAATCAAAAAAGGCTATAAATTTGCAATTAATATTGGAAATAACAAAATAAAAGAAAGTGATTTGGAACTTATGTATATTGTGGAGTATATTTTTATGGAAAGTGAAAATAAGAAAAATAAAATACCAAAAGATCTTCGTAATAAAATAATTTATAACAAAATAATGGATAAGGTTAATTAGTAGTAGGGGGTGTTTTTATGAATACATTTATTAGATTTTTTTACGAATTTATATCAGTTTTCTTTGAAGGAATTGGCATGATTTTTGGGGGTATATTTAATGGTATTATTAAGATGTTTAATTTTACAGAATATGCTAAAGTTATAGATAGCTATAAAGATAGTTTTAATGGAGGAGAAAAATTTCTTGTAGCATTAGCAGTAATTTTTCTTCTTCTAATTATTGCTATTATAATTGCTTTATTAGTTTTACTTGCAAGAGCCATTTATAGAAAGCTTCATAATAACTTTAATAAAGACGAACTACTAGAAGAAATAGCTAACTTAAATGCTAAAGTTAGAAAGCTTATGAAAGAAAAAGATGAATTAATGGCTATGAAAGTATCACAACTAGGTCTTAAAGAAGATGAAGGTGAAGAAGAGGAAGAAGCTGTAGAAGAAGAAGGCGATCAAGGTATTAGATTCCCTAAACTTGCTTTAATAGATAAAGCCTATGATGGTTATAAAATAAAAAATTATAATAATGATTATACTTTAGCAGAATTAATAGATGATTTTAGATGTTTTTCTGCTAGTAAATTACATCTATACTATGATGATTCTATTCTAAGACCTTTCTTTGCTGGTCTTGCTTGTGGTCGTCTTATCATCTTACAAGGTATTTCTGGTACTGGTAAAACTTCCTTAGCTTATGCTTGGGGTAAATTTGTTAGTATGGATTCATGTGTAGCTTCTGTTGAACCATCTTGGCGTGATAAATCAGACTTCTTAGGTTATTTCAATGAATTTACGAAAAAATTTAATGAAACTAAGCCTCTTGGTGAAATCTATACTTCAGGTTATGATGATGATATACATACAATTATTCTAGATGAAATGAATCTAGCCCGTGTTGAGTATTATTTTGCCGATTTCCTTTCTATTTTGGAAATGCCTAGTAAGGATGAATGGATCGTTGAATTAGTACCTAGTGGCTGGCCTAATGATCCTAAAAATATTGTTAACGGTAAATTAAAAATACCAGGTAACTTATGGTATATTGGAACTATTAATAATGATGATTCAACCTTTATGGTTACAGATAAAGTATATGATAGAGCGATGCCTATTGATATTAATATTAAAGTTGATCCTTTTAAATGCAGAGAACAAGATTCAATTAATTTAAATGCTAGTTATCTTGAAAGTCTATTTGAAGAAGCAATAGAAAAAAATAAAATATCAGAAAAAGGTTTAACTCAAGTTAAAGAAATCGATGATTACGTAATTAAACATTTTAGAATTGCTTTTGGTAATCGTATTATGAAACAACTTAATACCTTTGTAGCTGTTTATATAGCTTGTGGTGGTAAAGAAATAGAAGCGATAGATTATTTCATTGCTAAAAAGATATTACGTAAATTTGATCAGTTAAGTATAGCTTTTATTCGTGATGAAATAGATCCATTCATCAGCTATTTAAATAAAAACTTTGGAAAAAATGTTATGAAGGAATGTATAGATTATTTAGAGAATTTAAAAAAGAGCATATAGATAGGGGTTGATATATATGGGCTTAAAACTTGATATAGATAAAGAAAAAGAAAAGAAAAGCCAACTGTTTTTAGAAAAACTTGAAAGCGATATGGATTATAAATCCTTATATAATGGAGATTTAATCTCTTTTGATTGGCTTGATGAAATAGAGTTTGCATGTCCCTATATAGATATAATTATAAGAAATCCCAAATTAACTTTGATTCAAGAAGAAAATCTTGTCAAAGTAGAAAGATCAAAAAGAATAACTGTAGCAAGTGTAAAAGATTTAGCAAAACATACTCAATATATAGATGATGTTGATAAAAAGACTAAAGATGTAAGGCCTTCTAAAATATTAGATATTAGAAATGAAGAGACTTATAATATTTATGAAAATAGATTTTTATATACATTACTTAATGATCTAAACAGATTTGTTTTAGAAAAAGAGAAAATTCTTAATAATTTTGAACTAAATAAAAATAAGACTTTAGAATATAAAGCCTCATCTACAACCGGTTTAGAAAAAGTACATGTTGAACTTAAAGTCTCTTCAACTTCATTACCTGCCTTACAAGAAGATAAAAAGTTAGAAGAAGAAATAAATAAAGCTAAAAAAAGGTTAAAACGAGTTAAGGACTATTTAGCTAGTTGGGATAGATCAGAGATGATAAAATCTTTAACAAAAGAACATGCTAATTTTGTTAGTCCTCCTTTAAAAAAGACAAATATTCTTCTTAAAAACCCTAATTTTAGAATTGCTGTAAGATTGTGGGATATCATTAGAACTTATGATTTAGATAAAAAAGACGATTCTAAAGAAAGTGATGATAATAATAGTATTGATATAATGAAAAGCTTTTTAGATCATACATTTTTAATTGATTATTGTGTGTTAGATTCTATCACTAAATTAAAAAGAGATCAAAAGAAAAATATGACTAACTATGCTGTTATCATATTAACAGAAGAAATTAATAGAGTCTTAGATTTACTTGCTAGTTGTGGTTATAAAACAAATGAAGAAGATTTACTTTCTTTAATTGCTAAAGAGCTAAAAGATGATAAAAAAGAACGCAATGTAAATGTAAATGCAGATGATGTTAAAAAGAAATTTAAAAGTGCCATGGAAGAATATTTAGAAAGGACAAAAAAGTATTTGTAGTGACTATGAAAAAATTTAATTATCGTAAATTATTAAAAGTATTAAGAGTTATTCTTAATATCGTTATAACTATCTTTGTAATATTATTCTTTATTGTAGTATGTTTACAACGTTTCAGTAATAATAGAATATCTTTCTTTGATTATAGAATGTTTACTGTTATTTCGGGAAGTATGGAACCTAAATATAATGTTGGTGATGTTTTAATATCCAAAAATGTTGATCCAAAAGATATTAAAGTAGGTGATACTATTAGTTATTTAGGAAAAGAAGGAACTTTTGCTAATAAAGTAGTAACCCATCAAGTTGTAGATATTGAAACTGATGCTGATGGTAAATATTATTTCCATACTAAAGGAGTTGCTAACTTAATTGAAGATCCTATTGTCTATGAAGATCAATTATATGGAGTAGTTATTTATAAGTCAGTAATTTTATCATTTATATATAAAGTAATAAGTACTAATATTGGTTTATTCGTATTTATAGTTATTCCTGTATTATATATAATAGGTTCAGAAATATTAGCAGCAATGCTTGAAAAAGAAGAAAAAAGAAGAAAAATAAAAGAGTAAGGTGGTGTTCACCTATGAGAGTTAAACATTTAAAACTTAATATTTTATCTTTATTTTTTGTAGCAGTATCCTTATTATCAATTACTCTTGCATGGTTTGCATATAGTGGTGTTGCAAGAACTGCTACAGAAGTTAATGTAAAAGCATGGTATATTGAGTTTTCTAAAGATAATAAAAAAGTTTCTAATGAAATTGTCTTATCTTTAAACGATGTTTATCCTGGAATGGAACAAGTTGTTGAAAAAGTAAAAATTGATAATTTGGGTGATACTGATGCTAAATTAAATTATACTATAGACTCCGCTCGAATTTTAGATGAGGATTTAAAAAGCGAAGAAACATCTACTTTAGAAATAGAAGATAAACTATCTCATGATTATCCTTTTCATATTAATATTTCTTTAAGTAAAGACTTTGTCAAAGCTGATGAAAATGATATTAGTGAATTTGAAGTCTCTGTTTCCTGGCCCTTAGATTCTAAAAATAATGAACTTGATAGCGAATGGGGTAAAAAAGCTTATGAATTTCAAGAACAAGAAAATGCTAAACATGAAAATGATCCTAGCTACCAAGCTAAAACCTCACTTAAAATAGTTATAAGTCTTAAAGCAGAACAATATGTTTTAAACAATGATGCGGTTGATACTAATTATAATTTTGGTAAATTAATTTTATATGATGTTTCTAAGAATGAAACCTGTACTACTTTAAGTTCTACTTGTCTTAAGACTTATGTCATTGATAAAGCTAATAAAGTAGGAGATGTTAATGTTACTTTATTACCCGATTTATATGGAACCTATCAAACAGGTACTTATGATAATTATGATACTCTTTTAAATGAGATTTCTAGCACATGGAATGTTAAGACAAGAGCTCTTAAAATAGAAGATCTTTTAAATATAATATCCAAAGATGTTGAATCATCATATCTAGTTAGAGAAGGCTTATCTGATGTTATTATAGGCAAACTTGATTATAATGATAGATTTGAAACAGAATTAAATGAAATGATTAGTAGTAATGGCTATTATCGCTTTAGCAATCAAACATTCCCATATCTTGTTACTAGTAAATGCTATTTTATTAATAATGAGTATAACAATGATAAAGCCTTTGCTCTTGTAAAAATGGATGATAATAACTCTAAGATATATGGTGAATTAAAAACAAGTGAATGTAGTGTAGTACCTGTCCTAGAAGTTGCTAAAGCTAATTTAGACTAAGAGTTATTCTTTTAGTCTTTTATTATTATATTATCCTAAAATGCTACTAAATTAACGTATTAATTTTAGTGCTATTTTATCTTTAGTTTGCTATAACCGTTTTCATATATGTAATTTTTCAAAACATCTTCTAAAACTTTATCTATTCGAAAATAAATATTTTCTTCATCTTTACAATAAATTGTATAATGAGTACCATCAGGAAACATATTATAATATTCTATTTTATATAATGAATCACAATATAGTTTTGAATTTGCAGCTATATTATCTTTTTCCTGTTCTATAAAATTTAATATTACATTTTTATCTATAAGGAAATTGCGTTTTTTAGATAAAAATCGAAAATATGTATTGACGAACATATATTTTATATAGTAAACTTAAATTACAAAAGGAGGTTCGTCATATGAAAATATATAAAGCATATAAATTTAGGTTATACCCAACTGAAGAACAAAGAATATTAATACATAAAACTTTTGGATGTAGTCGTTTTGTCTATAACTATTATTTAAATTATCAAAAAGAAAATGGAGTACAGAAATCATTTAATTTATGTAAAGATTTAAAAGAGCTAGAAAAAAGTCAT
>CASDWO010000014.1 GCA_949284575.1 uncultured bacterium | reverse complement strand
TTCATTTCATATGTTATATAACTTTCATTTCTAACATCAGTTAAATTACTAAACATATTTAATAAATCAGGAAGATATTTATTAATAATAGAATATAATTCCTTTATCAAATCTTTATTTTTTCTTAATTCTCTTCTTTGCTTTCTGTTCATTACTACATACCACCTTTTTATTATGTAGTAATTATATCAAATTTATTGCGAAAAAAATTTACTCTTTTTTACTGAATGTTCTATATTCATTTGCGTATCTTAAATCTTTTTGTTATAATAAAAAATATAGAATAATAAGGGTGATAAGATGAAGTTTGATGAGTTATTAAAAAATAAAGATAATATTAAAAAAACACGTCTATCTCTTTTAGACGCTGAGATTGATTCACTAGCTGAATTTCTTAAAACAACCGATGATGTTTTAAATAATGAACTTTTAACCGCTATTACGACACTTATTGAGCAGTTAATTGGTCATTATAATCAACTAGTATTAAAAGGGGAAAAATTCACTAATAAAAATGAACTAGTTACAATAAACAATAAAAAACAAGAATTTATAGAAAAATTTACAACATATAAAGAAAAAAAAGATATAACTTCTTTAGTTTCTCTTTATAAAGATATAAAAGAAAGTTATAAGACTTATCAAGAAGAACTTCAAAATAATGTCATAATAGAAAAAGATGTCATTAATTCTCTAGTCACTAAAGCTAATTTGAATTTAGAAAAAATAAACACTTTAGATTTAGATTCTAAACTATTAGAAGAATTAGTAGATATGTATGTAAAAATATATAATAACGAAAATAAAAAAGAAAATCTTCAACTTTTAATTACAAAAACAGAAGACATTTTAAGTAATATTAGTGAAAAAGAACAAAAGCCTATCGAAAATAAAGATGAAATATCAATATTTACTAATCTAGATTCTAATATTATCAAAGGAACATTTAGACAATTTGATAATTTAATTTATGCTATTTATACTTTAGATAATAAAGAAAAATATTATACAATCATAAAAGAAGAACAAGAAGTTTTAGAATTAAATAAACAGTTTAGTAATTTACCTAATCTTGTCTTAAAAAAGGATAACATCATTAAAACCTGTCAGGTAATTATAAAAAATGCCATGATATATTATTCATTAAAAGAATTTGTTAGGTATATAGAATATAATTATAAAGATAAGAACAATGAATCTATTGTAGAAGTAATCGCTAATTATAAAAATAGATTAACAATACTTGAAAATATTTTAAATAACCAGTTAAGTTTTATTGATGAAATTGCTTTATTAGTTAATAAAAAACCTAGCAGTAAATATCCAAATGTTATTTATAACGATATTCCGTTAGAAAATTATTTCCAAAATGAAGAGAAAACAGATCTAGAAAAAGAATCAACAACTCTTATTAAAGATATTTTACTAAATCCAAATGTTAAGACTACTATAACAGCAGATGCTATTTTAAGAACAAGTTATCAAAAAGAAATATTAAATAAACTATATTCTTTACAAGAAGTTGATAATACTCTAATGGTAAAAGAAGAAATTATGGAAAAAGAAGGTATAAATAATCCTAAGAAAATGGCAACTAATATTGAAAAAATTACCGATTATTTAAATATGCGTCTAAAAGAATATAATCTACTAGTTAATAGTGATACTATTAACATCACAATAACAGAAGATAATGACCCTCTATATAAAGATATTAATACAGTATTAGATCTTCATACAGCAATGCTTATTTGCGATAAAGTCTATAAAAAAGGTCAAGGTTTATTTGCTATCATGGATTACTTAAGAACAGGTGAACTAACAAAATTCACATCCCAATATGGTGCTAGAAATCTAGCTAGCAGTGTAGATAGAGATCTTTATATAAAACTACTATTAGAAAACATGATTAAAGAGTTTACATTAAGTGGTAGTAAAGCAAATGATAAAGTTTATAAAGAAAAACACATTAATAGCTTTAATTTTATAGGAGTAGAACTAGGAAGAGACAACTTAACAATTAATAATTTAATTACAATGCTTTTAAATAATGAAGAAGTTGTAGATGAAGCGATTACAAATTTTAATTATGAATACTTAAATGTTTTTTCTCCTCTTAGTAACACTTTTAATACTTCTTTAACTAAAGCTAAAGAAGCAAATAACTTATCTGCCATAAAGATTGATGATGTTTTAATGGCTTTAAAAAGAAACTATCTAGATACCAAAAATAGTAACATTTAAAATTTACGAAAACTCGTACTTGTAACTTTTGGAATTTTATTATATATTGGTATTGGGAATATTTATTCCTAGTCATCTAACTCTCTTTACCATCTTATTTTGTTTAAAGTCGCCCAAATTTATAAACAAAGAAGAAGAGTAGATGGCTTCTTTTTTTTCGTAAAAATTACTTAAAAATAAGAATCCTCATTTTATTACCAGTGCATCTTGTTTTAAAAGACACTTTTTGGTAAAATGGAAAGAGTAGAGAGTGGTGTTATAAATGTACTTAAAAGAAATTATAACTAACGGTTTTAAATCTTTTGCCGATAGAATGGAAATAAAATTAAATGATGATGTAACTTGTATTGTCGGACCAAATGGCAGTGGAAAAAGCAATATAGTTGATGCCGTACGTTGGGTTTTAGGAGAACAGTCAATTAAAAACTTACGTGGTAATGGAGCTATGAGTGATGTAATTTTTGCAGGTAGTGAAAAAAGAAAAGCTAAAAATGCCGCTAGTGTAGAACTAATTTTTGATAACAGTGATCATTATCTAAACATTGAATATAGCGAAGTTAGTATTAAAAGAAGAGCTTATCGAAGTGGTGAAAATGAATACTTTATAAACAATAGCAAATGTCGTTTAAAAGATGTCCTTAATCTCTTTTTAGATAGTGGAGTAGGAAAAGAATCTTTTAATATCATATCTCAAGGAGAAGTAGCGAAAATAATAAGTGAAAGTAATGATGATCGACGTTTAATTTTTGAAGAAGCTGCTAGTATTTTAAAATATAAAAAAAGAAAAGAAGAAGCTTTAAGAAAACTTGATAAAACTAATGACGCTCTAATTAGAATAGAAGATATTATTAAAGAATTAGAAATGCAAGTAGTACCTTTAAAAGAACAAAGTATCAAAGCTAAAGAATATCAAGATACAAAAGAGAGTCTCGAAAAATTAGAAATTGCTCTAATTTCTTATGATATTTATAATCTTTTAGGTAAAGAAGAAATATTAAAAAAAGAAAAAGAAACCTTAGATAAAGATATATTAAGACTTGAAAATACTTATAATAAAGAAAGTGGAGATACTTTAAAGAAAAAGACAGATCTCTTAAATTTAGAAAAAAATTTAGAATTTATGCAAAAAGAATTATTAGAAAAAACAGAAGAACTTGGCCAGTTAAATGTTCAAGTAAAACTCTTAAAAGAGCAAAGAAAAAACAAAGATCTTAATGATAAAGAAGAAAAACTACGTAATTTATTAGAAGAAAGAGGAAACTTAAAAAAAGATATAGAATTATTAGAAGATAGTATTACTCTAAAAAATGAAGAAATTACTAATCTAAATGAAGAACTTACAAGTATAAAAAATACCGTTAGAGGTTTTAAATTAACAATAAAAGATTATGAACAGACCTTTAGTAAACAAGATCGAGATATAATTAGTTATCGTCATAAGATAGATCTTTTAAAATTAGAAATGGAACGTGGTAATAACTTACCAGTTGCTATTAAAAAAATATTAGAATCTAAAACATTACAGGGAATTTATGATATTATTGGTAATGTTATTGAAACCAAAGAAGAATATGTAAGATGTTTAGAAGTAGCAATTAGTAGTAGTAAAAATTTTATTATTGTTAAAGATGAAGAAAGTGCTAAAGAAGCAATTAGGTATTTAAAGAATAATAATTTAGGAAGAGCTACTTTTTTCCCACTTAATATTATTAAGCACCGCTATATTGACGAAAAAACAGCTTCTTTACTTAAAAACACTGAAGGATATCTTGGTGTATTAGCAGACTTAGTAACAACCGCTACTGAGTATAAAAATATCATATATAACCAATTGGGACTTGTTCTAGTAGCAGAAGATTTAGATTCAGCTTTAAAAATCAGTCGCATAATTGACCGTCGTTATAAAATTATCACTTTAGCAGGAGATGTTATTAATGTCGGAGGTTCAATGTCAGGAGGAGCAAACTATAAAGGTAGAAGCCTAGTAATGCTTAATCAGGAATTAGTTAATTATACAAATATTATTAATAGTTTAGAAGAAAATAATAAAAAGATAATCGCTGATACAACAGATTTAAAAGAAGATATTAGAAAATTTGAAGATAAAATCTATCTTAAAGAAAAAGATCTACGACTTTATTTAGAAGAAATTTCTGATAAAAATAATAAACTTGCTAATAACAAAAATATTCTTGATAATATAAATGATACTATCGATAATTTAGAGAAAAATGATGATCTACTTAATAACAAAGAAAAAGAGTTAATAGATCGTTATTATAATATTAGTAGTTATAAAGAAAAACTTGAATTAAAATTAACAGAACTTAAGAAAAATATAAAATCATTAAAAGAAGAGATTGAAACAGAAGAAGAAAAGAATAAATATCACAATAATTTAATAAGAAAAAATGAAGAGAAGAAAAACACCCTTGAAGTTAATCTTAAAGAGATAGATATAAAACTTGATAACTTACTTAATACTTTAAATGGCGATTATGCTATAACATATGAAAAAGCTAAAGAAAAATATCCTTTAGAAATAGAAGAGAAAGAAGCTAGAAACAAAGTTATTAATTATAAAGCAAAAATTAAAAGCTTAGGTATGGTTAATTTAGCAGCAATAGAAGAATATGAAAGAGTTAATACTAGATATATGTTTTTATTACATCAAAAAGAAGACTTAGAAAAAGCTATTAGCACTTTATTAGAGATTATGAATGAAATGGATGCTGTTATGAAAGAAGAATTCCTTAAGACTTTTGAAGCTATTAAAGAAGAGTTCAAAAAAGTCTTTAAAGCCCTATTTCATGGTGGTGAAGCTGACTTAAAACTTACTAGTGATGATATTTTAACAACAGGAATAGAAATATCAGCTTGTCCTCCTGGTAAGAAACTAACTACAATTAACTTATTATCAGGAGGAGAAAAAACTCTCACAGCCATTAGTCTTTTATTTGCTATTATTAATGTTAGAACTGTACCATTTTGTATTTTCGATGAAGTTGAAGCAGCTTTAGATGAAGCTAATGTTATGGAATTTGGAAAATACTTAGCTAATTATAAAAATAAAACCCAATTTTTAATAATTACTCATAAAAAGAAAACAATGGAATATGCCGATACCTTATATGGTATTACCATGCAAGAAGGTGGCGTTTCTAAACTTGTCAGCGTTAAATTAACAAACAATGAAGAAATAATTTAAAAAGATCTCTTATCAAATTAGAGATCTTTTAATTATGCAATTTCACTATAAATACTTTTATCATAGTTATGTTGTTCATCTTCTAAAGCTTGTAATTCTTGTGTAGTAATTAAGAAAAAATTATATTCTAAAATATCACTACCATCACTAGTAATAGGATCATCCCAAGTAAGATCTAAATGATACCAATTATTATTTAAAATTAAAGCATTCCAAACATGATTTTCAGAAGCTACTTTATAACTCTTAATACCTAAATCTTCCAAAAATAATTCCATTGTATCTGTATAACCACCACAAAGACTATAGCCTTCTAAAAGTGTCCCATAAGCTGTATCCGATTTATACTTAACAATATTACTATCGCTACGATCTTTATCATATTTACTATTATTAATAATATAATTATGAACAGCTTTTATCTTATCTTCAACACTCATTGCATCACTATAAATTTCCTTTTTTATTTCTTCAACTTTAGCATTAAGAAGTTTAATATCACTCTTACTATAAACATGATCAATATTTAAAGTTACTTTACCATAATCATCATAACTAGTTTTTAAATGTCGAAAACTATTATAAGGATGCACAAAGTTATTAATAGTTGATAAAGTCTTTTGATCATTAGCTAGACTATCAACATCAGTAAGACAACTTTCATATGAATCACTACAATAAAAAGAGAAATTAGTAACCCCTGAATTTAAAACAGTATAATAAATATCTAAAAGATCTTGATAATTACTAGGACTAAAATCTGTTGTTAATTTCACATAATTGAAACTATAATCTCTACTATAATCATTTTTATCTTGTAAAGTTACGTCCTTATTTTCTTTTACTATATATGTTCTATATAAATTATATAGTTGCTCACGACCTAAATATATTCCTCCAAGTAAAAGTATCAAGACTATTAAAACAATAAATTTTTTCATTTCTCGATTCATCCTCCTATTTAATTTTAACAGGTTGCTTCTTAAAAGTAAATTAAAAAAAGAGCCCTGTTTATAATGTTTCAAAACAGCGCTTAAATAGGTCGATATAAATCTTCATCTTTATAAGGATTTTTAGGATCAATATAATCTGTAAATAAAACTCCATTTAAATGATCAATTTCATGTTGAAAAGCAATCGCTAATTCTTCACGAGCTCTAATTCTAATTATATTACCATCAAGATCATATCCTTCAACTGTAACTCTAGCATATCTTGGAACGATTCCTTCAACCTCTCTATTAACAGAAAGACATCCTTCTCCGGTTTCAACATAAATTTTTTCTATCGAATTACTTATTATTTTTGGATTACAAATAATATAAGTATCAAATTCTTCTTCTGAAACTTCATGAACAATTGTTAAATATCTTTTAGGAATTCCAAGTTGAATAGCAGCCATTCCCATCCCTGGACGTAAATTGTATTTTTCAGCTAAACGTTCTATTTGACTATTTGTTAAATATTCTACCATTAAGTTAATTGTTTTTTTATCCTCTTTACTTAAAGGAAAAGTAACATCTTTACTTACTAAACGCAGTCTTTTATCTTTTTCATCTAATATATCTTTATTTTTTAACATCTAAATACCTCGTTTCTTGCTATATTTTATCACAAATACAAGAAAAAAGAAAGGCTAACCTTTCTTTAACGTGTAAATCTAGCACCAATTACGATAACTAATAAGATGAATAAAACTAAAATAATAGCATAATTGTTATTGTTTTGACCAAAAAAACCGCAACCACAGCTAGGGTAAAAATATGGTGTTTGCATATTATTGCATCCACAAGTTCCACCGCCAAAATAATACATAGTTTAAAACCTCCTTTTTCTAATATAGAATATGAAAATTTATGTCAACTTGTTAATGAATTTGACCTAGTTTCTTTAAACTATAATAAAAATGTGGTATCCTAAAAGAAAAGATTAGGAGGTGATTTAGTGACTAAAATTAAAGATATAGTTAAAAACTTAGATAAATCTTTATTTTTAATTACCTTCATTCTTTTTATTCTTGGCCTTATTATGGTATTTTCTGCTAGTAATGTTACTTCCTATATGGATGGAGGAAGTCCTTATGCTTATTTTTTAAGACAAGGTTTATTTTTGATAGCAAGTTTTATTTTTTGTATATTTCTTGTTAAATTTAATACTAAGTTTTATGGTATGGTCTCGAATCTTTTATTAATTATTTTAATTGCCATTTTAATATTATTATTAATATATGGTGAAGCGACTAATGATGCAATAAGTTGGATTTATATAGGTCCATTTGGTTTTCAACCCAGTGAGTTTATAAAAATTACAATGATAGTCTTTATGGCACGTTATTATGAAGTCAATGAACATAAGATGAACAATTGGCTAGTTGCTATTATCCCTCTTTTAATTGGTGGTATTATTACGTTTTTAATTATGTTTCAACCTGATTTAGGGACAGCGATTATTTTTGCTGCTCTTACAGGTTTAATGTTTTTAGCATCACCAACTAAGAAAAAAATAAAAAAAGATATATTACTTATTTTAGCAGGAATGCTTGTTGTTGTAGTATTAGTTTTAATTTTTACAGGGGGTAGCATCCTAGAATCTAGACAATTAGAACGATTTAATTTTACAAGACCTTGTGATAGATTACTTGATACTGGTAATCAAGTTTGTAATAGCTATATTGCTATTAATAATGGTGGTTTAACAGGAACAGGCTTAGGTAATAGTACACAAAAGTATTTATATTTACCAGAACCTTATACAGATTTCATTTTTGCTGTTATTGTTGAAGAGCTAGGCTTAGTTACAGGTATTTTAATAATATTAGCTTATATTTATATTTTATATAGAATATTAAAAATCGGTAGTGCCAGTTACACAAATAGAGGATCATTAATTTGTTATGGAGTAGCAGTTTATATTTTTTTACATATAGCAGTAAATTTATTAGGGCTATTTGGTCTTATGCCTTTAACAGGTGTTCCTTTACCGTTTATGAGTTATGGAGGTAGTTTTACACTTTGTTTAATGGTAGCACTTGCTATGGTTCAACGCGTTAATATTGAAACAAAACTAAGAGAAAAAAATAATTAAAAACTTTGAATTTTTAATTTTTCTTCTTATTTTATTTCTAAAATAGGAAAAGTATCTATAGAAAAGAGAAGATTCTTTTCTTTTTTTTATTAATAATTATAAATGGTTCTTTTGTCTTTTTTTCTTTTCTTTGTTAATATTTTACTCGGAAAGGAGGTAATAGAAATGACTTTTACTTATCGACATAGAAAAGAAATATTAATAGGCGTCCTAATCTTTTTGCTGCTATCAGTTATAGGGGGAGCTTTTATTTTAAAAAGTTTTAAGCCTAAAGAAGAAAAAAACGAAAAAATTGTTTTAACATCTAAGAAAGAAGAACCAAAAGAAGAAATAAAAGAAGAGGACATCTATTATCAAGTCGATATAAAAGGGGAAGTTAATAATCCTGGAATTTATACCGTAAAAGAGGGTAGTAGAGTTATTGATGTTATAAGACTAGCAGGAGACATTACTGAAAGTGCTGATACAAGTGTCTTGAATCTATCAAAAAAAGTTTTTGATGAAATGGTTATCATTGTTTACAGCTATGATGAAGTTATTAACTTTACAGCAACTAAAGAAAAAGAAAAACAAGAACAAGAAGCTTGTATTAAGCAAAGTGAACTTATTAATGGAGCTTGTATTGAATCAGAAGAAAATAGTAGTTCTTTAATAACAACAGATAAAGTATCTATAAATCAAGCAACTGTAGAAGAGTTAATGACCTTACCAGGAATCGGCGAAGCCAAGGCCCAAGCAATTATTAATTACCGCGAAGAAGTAGGGTCATTTCAAACTATAGAAGAATTATTAGAAGTTGAAGGTATAGGAGAAAGTATCTTTGCTCAAATTAAGGAAAATATTACTATTTAAGAGAATATATATAATTATATTTTTCTTGTCTCTTTGTTATCTAGGTATTTGTTTAAATATCAATTATACCTCTAAATATGACGGTAGTGAAGAGGTGATTATTGGGACTATAACCAGTTTAGAGTATAAAGGTAACAAAATGACACTTGTTATTAAAGCTAAAGAAAAACTTATTGCTAACTATTTTTTTGATACTAAAGAACACTTAATAGAAACCAAAAATAATCTTTCCCTTGGAGATACCATTAAATTAAAAGGAACCTTAAAAAAACCCTTTGCCAACCAAAATTTTTACGCATTTTCCTATAGAACGTTTTTACTTCATAAAAAAATCTTTTATTTAATGACCATTGATACTTTTGAAATTATCAAAAAGAATAATAATATTATAAACGACTTAAGAACCTTTGTTAGAAATAAAGTAAAAGATGATAAAGTAGACAGTTATATTAATGTTTTCTTTTTAGGAATAGATACTAATTTTAGTTTAAAATTACAAGAAAATCTACAAAAACTTGGCATCTCTCACTTATTTGCCTTATCTGGAACTCAAATTACTTTTCTTATTTTTATAATAGAAAAAATTCTCTCAATTTTGAAATTAGATAATTTAAAAAAATATTTTTTCACCACACTGCTTATTTTTATATATTATCTTTTAATAGAAAACTGCGCTGCAATTGATAGAGCAATCATCTTTTATTTAGTTTTCTCTTTTAACAAGACCTTTAACTTACAAATAAAACCTTTCTTTCTAATTCTATTATCATTAAGTATCCTTATTTTCATAAATCCGTTTTATATCTATGACATCGGTTTCCAATATTCTACCACAATTACCATTACTTTAATATTATATATGAATAATAAGGAAGTAAAAGGAAAGATAATAGAATTACTTAAAGTATCATGGGTAAGCTTTTTAGTAAGTTTACCCATTTCTTTATATCATTTTTCTTATATTAATATTTTAAGTATAATATATAATCTTTTTTATGTCCCTTTTATCAATATTTTAATTTTTCCTTTTTCTATTATTTGTTTTTTTCTTCCTGGATTAAACTTTATTTTAGAATTTTTTATAAATATTTTTGAAGGAACAGTTAATTTCCTAGCAAACATTAAATTTGGAATTATTGTTTTTAAAAGATTACCCTTTATTTTTTATCTTCTATATTATCTAATAATAATTAGTTATTTTTATTTTTCTAAAAAGAAAAAGATATTTTTAATTCTTCTATGTAGTTATCTTATTATCCATAATAATATCAATAGATTATTTCCGCCTGACCGTTTATATATGTTAGATGTAGGACAAGGTGATTCTTTTCTATTTATTTCTAATAATAAAAGCTTATTAGTAGATACAGGAGGCGTTTTATCTTATTACGAAGAAGAGTGGAAACGTTATGAAAAAGAAGATAAAGCCAAATATATAGTTAATTTTCTCTATCAACTAGGTATTAAAGATTTAGATTATCTTTTATTAACTCATGGAGATTATGATCATGCTAAGGAAGCTTTAAATTTATTAGAAAGAATTGATATTAAAACAGTTTTCTTTAATAGTAATAATTTAAACAATCTAGAACAAGAGATTTATAAGAAAAGCAAAAATAAATATAAGTTACAAGAAGGTGATTTATTTTCTCTAGGTAATTTTAATTTTCAAGTAATTTCCCCTTTACAAAAAGATGAAAATGCTGGAAGCACTGTCTTTTTAACTACTATTAATAATAATAACTTACTATTTATGGGTGATGCTCCTAAAAAAAGTGAAGACTATATTCTAACTAATTATAATTTACCTAATATTCTTCTTTTAAAAGTAGGCCATCATGGCTCTAAAACAAGTAGCAGTGAAGAATTTATCGCAACTATTAGACCTACTTATGCTTTAATATCAGCAGGTGTTGATAATAAATTTAATCATCCACATCAAGAAGTAGTAGATAGATTAAAAAAATATAATGTAATTATTTATGATGTTAGAGAAAAAGGAATGGTTATGTTTGATTTTAAAACTAATAGAATAATTACAAAACTGTAAGAAATTTTCTCCTTCTATTATGGTATATTGTTAAAGGAAAGGAGAAAATTATGGAAGTTTTAAAAGTATGCAACTTAAAAAAATATTATGGAAGTAATAATAATATTACAAAAGCATTAAATAATATTTCATTTACCGTTAGTGATAATGAATTTGTAGCAGTTATGGGATCATCTGGTAGTGGGAAGACAACTTTACTAAATACAATTTCTACAATAGATACTGTTACTAGTGGGAATATCATTATAAGTAACATTGATATTACTAATTTAGATGAAGAAGCTTTATCTAATTTTAGAAAAGAAAATCTAGGTTTTATTTTTCAAGATTTTAACTTATTAAATACCTTAACTATAAAAGAAAATATTGCTTTATCTTTAATTATTAATAAAGAAGATAAATTAAAAATAGATGAATTAGTTAAAGATATAAGTAAAAAATTAGGTATTTATGATATCTTAGATAAATATCCCTATGAAGTAAGTGGTGGAGAAAAACAAAGATGTGCTAGTGCTAGAGCCTTAATTAACAATCCTAAATTAATTCTTGCTGATGAACCAACAGGGGCCTTAGACTCTAAAAATGCTAGAATACTACTTGAAACTTTTAAAGAAATGAATGAAGTATTAAAGTCTACTATCTTAATGGTTACTCATGATGCTTATTCTGCAAGTTATGCCTCTAGAGTTTTATTTATTAAAGATGGAGAAATATTTAATGAGATAATTAAAGGAAAGAAAACAAGAGGAGAGTTTTATGATGAAATTATAGACGTTTTAACTTTACTTGGAGGAGATAGTTTAAAATGATAAAAAAACTTGCTTATTGTAATGCGAAAAGAAGTATTAAAGACTATTTAATCTATGTAGTTACTATAACTATTGCTTTTTCCCTGATGTTTTCTTTTAATCTTATTTCTAATTCTAAAGATATTCTAGAATTAGCAGATATGATGAAAAACTTTAAAATTGCTCTTATTATTGTAAGCTTAATAGTATGTTTTGTCTTAGGTTTTCTAATAAACTATATGATAAAATTTATGTTTAAAAAACGAAGTAAAGAATTTGGTTTATATTTACTATTAGGAATCAAGAAAAAAGATATTGCAAAAATATTTATTCTAGAGAATTTAACATTAGGTTTTATCTCTTTGCTTCTTTCCTTCTTTTTTGGTATTTTACTAAGTACAGTTATGTCTAGTATTATTCTAAATATCTTTAATGCTCCTTATCTTGTTAAATTACCAACTAACTATTTAGAACCAATTCTTTTATCTTTAGGTTATTTTTTCTTAATTTATTTAGTAGTATTACTTTTAACCAAAAGACGTATTAAAAATCTTAAAATACATGATCTATTGTATTATAATAATTTAAATGAAAAAATTACTATAAAAAAGAAACGGTCTCTAATCTTTTTCTTGGTATCTCATATCTTTATTACTAGTGGTCTACTAATTTTTAATAAAGAATTTGTAGAAATAGGAATAGAGCCTAATACTTTACTAATAATATTATCTATCTTAATGATAATACTTGGTATTTACTTATTTATATCTTCTTTTTCTAATATAATACTTTCTATTATCTTAAAATACAAAAAATTTAAATATAATAAAGATAACTTATTTGTAGCAAGACAATTCAATGCTAAAGTCAAAACTATGAAAGTATCTTTAGGAACATTATCTTTATTAATAACTTTAACCCTTGTATCGTTAACTTTCTCTTTAATGTTTAATAGAATTTTTGAAATTCAAATAGATACATCAGCACCTTATGATGTTACAGTTATTGATGATGAAGAGAATTTTAATAAATATATTGATTTTATTAAAAAAGATTATCAAATAGAAGAAGTTTTTACTTATCATCAATACAATAATGATATAAATTATATTAATGATAATTTAAGTGAAAATTATAAAGGATGGCGAGGAACTGATACTTATATTAGATTAAGTGATTATAATAAACTATTAGAGCTTAAAGGAAGAAAAGCCATTACTTTAAAAGAAAATGAATATTATATTCATACATCAACTAGTAGTTATAATGGCATTATGGAAATTATCAATAAAATAGATACGATAAAAGTAGGAGATAAAAATCTAAAATTAAAAGGTGTTACTAGTCTTTACTATACTTCTAGTTGGTCTTTTGGTAATGGTTTTGTCATTGTAGTTAGAGATGATATGGTTGACACCTTAAAAGAAGAAACAGATACATTAATAGTTGATACAAAAGAAGAAACTAAAGAAGAATTAAATAATCAACTCATTAATATTTTAAACAAAGATATTTGTGAAAGAGATCCTGATACAGATACAGTTTATTGTTATGCTAGTGCAAATGTTTTTGTAAAAGGCTATTATGTAGCAACTAATAAATCTGTTATGACTATTATGGACTTTACTTTATTTTATCTTGCCTTTATCTTTACAGTAGTAGCAGGTACGATTATCGCTGTTCAAAGTATAAATGATGCAGTTACATATAAGAAATATTATGATACCTTACATAAATTAGGACTTAGTAAAAGAAAGATTCTAAAGACGGTTAGAAAGCAATTATTAATCTATTTCTTATTCCCTGTAATACTTCCATTTATTATTAATTTCTTTATTACAGCAAGTCTAAATCATATCTTCGCTCCATTTCTTCCTACTAATATGACCTATTTAGTATTTGTTTTCTTAAGTTCAATGCTATTCTTAATTATTTATCTAATCTATTATTTAACTGCATATTTTACTTTTAAAAGATGCTTAGGATATTAAACTCTGAAAAATAGTAAATTATTAATTAAAATAGTAACAATTTTTATTACTATTTTTCTCGTTTGTTTTATAATATATGCAGTTAAATTAGGTCTATTAGAAGATAAAGAAGTACTTGTTAAATATATTAATTCTCTTGGTATTATCGCTCCTTTTTTCTTTTTATTCTTACAAGCCTTTCAAGTAGTATTTCCTGTTATTCCAGGAGGGGCTTCTTGTCTTGCAGGAGTCTTAGCATTTGGCCCCCTTGAAGGTTTTATCTATAATTATTTAGGACTATCTTTAGGAAGTGTTATATCTTATCAACTATCAAAAAGATACGGTTTAAAAATCATATTAAAATTCTTTGATAAAGAATTAGTAGATAAATATATAAAATATATTAGGAATAAAACTTTTAAAAAGATTTTCTTTATAGGGATTTTATTTCCTGGAGCCCCTGATGATTTATTATGTTATATAGCAGGTATTAGTAATATAAAATTAAATGAATTCATAATATGCATATTACTAGGTAAACCTTTGACATTAATTTTTTATAGCATATTTTACTATCTACTATAAAAATACAATTTATACTTTGATATTGACTAAAAAGACTTACTCTTATAAACTAAAAAAGAACACTCATAACTTTAGTTTTGAGAGTTTTAAAAAATAATGGAGTGATAATTATGCATATTAAAATAACTTCGTTGTATATAGGAGATATTTATAAGAAATTAGAAATCAAAAAAGAAATGCCTTCTAGTTCTAATGGCTTTTATATGGAGACATTAAGCATTTTAAAAAAAGAAAAGGCTTTTTTACTTAAAGTAGGTAGTGGCTATGTTGATTTAGATGAGATTAATGATGAAAAAACTTTAAAATCTAAATATAATGAAATAAATGCTTTAGGAGATTTCCGTAATGGTTGTGGTATTTTAAGAGATACTATTCCTTTTTTAGACAGTGAAGGAGAAGATTATGTTGATTATGAAAGTTTAGAAACTTTCACTTATCCATTTAAAAAAGATAAAATATCTTTTAAAGAATTAAAGAAAATAAGGGAGATTCATGGAAAAAATATTAATAATAGAAGATGATAAAGTAATTAGAGAAGAATTATGTAAATTATTAAATAAAAATTCTTATCAAGCGATATCAATTAGCGAATTTGTTGATCTTGAAAGAAAGGTTCTAGAGCTTAAACCTGATTTAATTCTTTTAGATATTAACTTGCCTAATACAGATGGGTTTGAAGTCATTAATAAACTAAAATTAGTTACTAATAAACCTATTATCTTTGTTACTAGTAGAAATACTTTAGAAGATGAATTAAAAAGTCTAAAAAGTGGAGGGTATGACTTTATTACTAAACCTTATAATAAAGAATTATTATTACTTAAAATAAGAAAATGTCTAGATGAAGTTAACCCTAAAAATCACCGAGAATTAGTAGTAAATAATGTAGTATTAGATTTACATCTATCTAAAATTAAGTATCAAAATAACGAAATAGAACTTACAAGAAATGAATTTTTACTTATGTATTATTTATTCTTAAATTATCCTAATACCTTGAGTAAAGAAATGCTTATAGAATACTTATGGAATGATAAATTCTATTTAGATGAAAACATTTTAATTGTTAATATCAATAGATTAAGAAATAAATTAAGAGATATAGGACTTGATGATTTTATAAAAACAATAAGAGGGGTTGGATATAAATTATGATGTTTTTAGAATATTTAGAAGAGAAGATCTTTTTTATAATAACTAGTATAATCTTTACTTTACTTCTTAATATTTATCTTTTACTAATAGGAATTAAAGGAGAGTTAATTATTTTACTTGCTTTATTCATTATTGCCTTTATTTTTATCTCTTTATTACTTAATTATTTACTTATTATGAAAAAACATAAAAAAATAGTTAGATTAGTAGATTCTCTAGATGAAAAATATTTAATTAAAGAAATGTTAGATAAACCTAAGAATCTAGAAAATAAAGGTTATTACTATGCTTTAGATAAGGCATGTAAAGCATTAAATGATAAATTAAGTGAAGTTGAAAATTCTAAGAATGAATATCTTGATTTTTTAGATAGCTTTATTCATGAAATAAAAACCCCAATTTCTGCTTTATCTTTATATACTGACAATAATAATGATAAAAAGATTAAAGAAGAAGTTTTAAAGATAGGAAGACTAGTTGATAAAATGCTTTTTTATGCTCGAAGCGATGTAGTTGAAAAAGATTATTTTATTAAAGAAGTACCTCTTATAGACCTAGTTCATCCTGTTTTATTAGAATATAAAAATTATATACTTAATTATGCCTTTAAAGTTGAAGTTAGCAATTTAGATGATTTAGTTGTTTATACAGATGTTAAATGGTTAAATTTTATAATTGAACAGATACTTAGTAATTCCCTAAAATACCAAAATAAAAAGAATAGGCTTATAAGAATAAAAGGTATAAATGGTAATAATAATATCAAACTAGAAATATATGATAACGGAGTAGGAATAAAAGAAGTTGATTTAGGTAAAGTCTTTAATAAAGGATTTACTGGCAGTAATAGAAGAAAAAAGAATGCTAGTGGTATAGGTCTTTATCTTACAAAGAAACTATGTGATAAACTTGGTATTGATATTAAAATAGAATCAGTCTATTTAAAATATACTAAAGTCATTATTACTTTTCCTAAAGGTAATTATTTTCTTACAAAATAATAGTAGTTCCTTTTACTTTAAAATCTTTATAAAACTTAAGTTGTCTTACTAATCTAAATAAAGCTTCATCTTTTCCTTTCGCTTCTAACATTATATCTATATCAGTATTAAGAGGTTTTAATAGTTTAAGAAACTTTATAAAGGAATTATAGTTTAAATAAGTACTATGATTCCTTTTTTGTTTAGAGTTCAAAGAAGAGGAGAAGTGCATTTTAGGATTTAAATTAGTATTATCCCAGGTCTTTATAATTCTAGGTAATAGTTTATCTATCTTTTCATTTTTTAGATGATTACAAATAAAGTGATGATAATCTAAGACCATTGGTATATTTAACTCTTCAGAGATTAATAAAGTATCAGTTACTGTATAAGTTTTATCATCATTTTCTAGTATTATTAAATTCTTTAATTCATTAGATAGTTTATTAAAATTATCTTTAAATCTATCTAAAGCTTCTTCCTTAGTTGGTTTTGAACTGCCTAGATGTAATACACACTTACCATTTATACCTAATAGTTTAAATATTTCTAAATGAAACTTTAATATCTCTATACTATTATTTGTAACATCATTCTTTTCACTAGTTAATAGACAAAATTCATCAGGATGTGTATCTATTCTAATATTATACTTACTTATAGTTTCCTTTAATCTTTTAAAATCATCCTTAAATACTTCTTTATAATCAATATTAACACTTTGATGAGTAAGTAGAGGAAATATAGTATGAGTCATCCGGTAGAATTTAATCTTATTATCATAATTATACTTTAAGACTTTAAGAAAGTTGTTAAAATTTAATTTTATTCTTTCAGTTAATAAAACTATTCCTTTATCATATTCATATTTAGAAAACTCCTTAAAAGTTAAATTATGAGAATATATATCTAAAAGAGTAGGAGGATTACCTACATAACCTAAATTTATTTGCATAAGCATCACCTTTTATTAGTTTTGATAATTATTGACTTTTTATACTTAATACTTATAATAAAGGTAAGTAAAGGAGAAATATATTTATGGAGAAAGATAAGATTGATAAAATAAAAGATTATTATAAAGACGGTTTAACTATTGTTGGTTTAAATGACTCGCAAGGAGTAAATACGACATCAATATTTTTAAAAAAAGGCTTATTAGAATATTTAGGTAGCAAATTAACTACAGACGAATTAGAACCTTTAGTTATTAATGCTTTTTCTCTTTTAATGAATAAAACGGAACATATTGATTACTTTTTAAAAGCTAATTTAAGTTTAGAAGAGATTAAATTATCTAGAACTTATGGTGTAGTTGCAGCTTTAGAAAAAGTTATGAGAAATCATCATTTACCTAAAATGTTAGGTAAAGTAGGATATCTTTATAAAGTTTGTGCTATACCTAAAAAAGGTGATGCCAAGATATATCTTACATCAGCTCTAGAAGAAGCTAAGGAACCAGTTATAATATATTCAAGTGGTGCCAATAACTTAATGAGAGAAGTAGGTAATAATCCTTTTGCTATCTCTAAAGATCATAAAGAAAAAGATAAAAGACCTAATTATAACTACACGTTAAAAAAAGTTAATAACAAAAACACTTTAAATAAAGTAATTAAGGGGATTGATAGAAACTTTTATAATTTATTATCTATTAATGATAGTAGTGATATTTATGCCTTAGGTTCTTATATTCCAGCAAGTTTAAGAAACGATGAGATGAAAATCTTTCAAGATTTAATATTAGAATATAATGAAAGATTAACTTCACTATGTGATAGATATCATATAACTTATATAAATACTAATGAGATAGGTAATAGATATAATAATAGTAAAGCAAACTTTCATGTAAATACAAAAGGAGAAAAAGTTCTAGCAGAAACTATTCTTGATGCTATTTATGATAATAAGTTTAATAAACCAAAAAAAGAAATAGGCTTCCATGAAACTTTTCGTTCTACTGATAACGGACCCCGTGATGTTATTGATAGCCTTTGGTTAGATAGATTTAATTTATATGATAAAAGAAGAAACTTATCAGGATATGATGCCTTAAGATATGAGCAAATAATAGATGAAAATAAAAGTGAAATAGAAGTGTTTAGAAAAGTTTTACGAAAAACAAAATAAAATTTATTTACAAATTTATATTTATCTGCTATATTCTTATTGACGTTTATGCTTAAAACTTATTTTTGATTAAACTACATATTAATTTATGTAGATTTTCTTCGTTTTCAAAGAACTTTACTAATCAGTGAGGAGGGGATAATGTGGCTATTAGTAAAGAGGAAATATTTAATGAAAAGAAGAAGTTACAAGATGTTTTGAAAAAGCTAGATAAAGAGATAGAAGAATCTAGCAGTGACTTATTTCTAAAAGAAGAAGAACTTATTAATTTTAGAAAACTAAATTATGAAGATAGATCTTCTTTTGATAAAGCTGAATTTAATCAAGTAATGACTAGTGATAGTTTAGAAGCTTTAAGAGTCTTAAGCAAAAGAAAATACTATAAATCTTTAATTAATATTAAAGATAAACCTTACTTTGCTTCATTTATTTATAAAGATAGTGATGGATCTATCTATGATATTTATATGGCTTTAACTTATTTAAAAGATGAAAACTATGATAATATTTTATATGATTGGCGTAGTCCTATTTGTAGTTTATTTTATGATTATGAAATAGGTCCTTGTAAATATAAAGTAGATGAATTTACTCACGAAGGAAGTCTTATAAGAAAAAGACAATATATAATAGATAAGAGAAAACTAATAAGTGTTTTTGATAATTCTCTAAATATCGATGATGAACTACTACAAAAAGTAATCGCTACTACTGATAATGAAAAGATGAAAAATATTGTTAATACCATTCAAGCAGAACAAAATAAGATCATCCGTAATTTAGATGATCATAATCTAATCGTTCAAGGTATTGCAGGATCTGGTAAAACATCAGTTGCCTTACATCGTATCGCTTTCCTTTTATATCGTATTAAAAACTTAAGTTCTAATAATGTTTTAATATTTTCTCCTAATAAGATATTTTCAGAATATATTTCTAATGTCCTACCAGAATTAGGAGAAGCGAATACATTAGAGACTACTTTTAGTGATTATTTAAGTTATTTCTTAAAAGAATATAAAAATATAGAGAGCTTTCCTCATTTTATTAGTAAATATTATAAAGGGGATAAATATGATGTAGAGATTATTAGATATAAACAAAGTAAAGAGATTATAAGAGATTTAGATAATTATATTAATGATTTAATAAAGAAATTTAAAGTTACTAATGATATAGAACTTGATAAGATAAATGAAGTAAGTAAAGACGAGTTAAATTACTTAATTAAAGATAAATATAGTAGATTTCCTTTAGTTGAGAGAATTGATGAAGCATCTAAGTATTTATCATTAAAGTATTATGGAACTCCTCTTAAAAGAAAAGCACCTATTAGGAAATTAATTAAAGATAATATTAATATGTCTTTAAATATTAAAGATATTTATAAAGATTTCTTTAAGAGTAGTTATGCTAAGTATAAGTTAGAGATTAAAAATACTAAAGTAATAGATTATGATGATGCTTTACTAGTATCATACTTAAAAGGTAAACTCTTTGGCTTTCCTTATAATAATTACATTAAACAAGTAGTTATAGATGAAGCACAAGATTATAATTATTTACAATATGTTATTATTAAAGAGATGTTTAAAAAAGCAGACTTTACAATATTAGGTGATGTTAACCAAAATATTAATCCTTATTATAAATATGAAACTCTTGAAGAGTTAAAAGAGATATTTAATGATAGTAATTATTTAGAGTTATTAAAGACTTATAGATCTACTAAAGAGATAATAGAATATACTAATAAGATATTGAATTTAGATTATGTTAATGCAATTAAGAAAAGTAATAATAAAGATGTTCTTATTAGAAAGCCTAAAGATATTAAAGAATCATTACTAGATGATATAAAAACACTTACTAACACATATAAGTCCCTTGCTATCATTACTAAAGAAGATAGGGAAGCGGAAGTTATCTATGACTTATTAAAAGATGATTTAAGTATTAGCCTACTAACAGAAGAATCTAAATCCTTTATTAAAGATTTAGTAGTAGTTCCAAGTTACATTGCCAAAGGTCTAGAGTTTGATAGTGTTATCATAGTAGATAGTGATGAGTCCTTTAAGAAAAATAAATATCTATATTATGTCGCTTGTACGAGGGCAAGAGAGGAGCTTGTTATTTATGAGTAAGATTTATCTAGATAAAGTAGGTTATGAGAATTATTTAAAGAGTCTTGAAGATATAAAAAAAGAAATAGATGCTAATGCTAAACTTATGAGCCTTTATGCAAGTGATGATGCTTATGGAGATGGATGGCATGATAACTTTGCTTATGAAGAGACTATGCATAAGGAAGCTGAGTTATTTCAAAAGTATAATAAAAAGAAAAGTATGTTAAAAGATATAGTTATTGTAGATAGGGAATCTAATGGAACAGTTAGTCTTAATATGAAAGTAGAGTTATTATTTATAGATGATGAAGAGACAGAAGAATATATAATAACTGGTGATATTAATAGTAATATAGAAGATAATAGTATTACTATTAATAGTCCTTTAGGTTCTGCCATTTATGGTAAAAGAGTAGGAGATAAAGTAACTTATAAAGTAGGAGATAATACTTATAATGTAGAGATATTAGGGATAGTCGCTAAAGATTAATTATTGTACTAAGGTTTTACATTATTCTTTTTTAAAAGTTATGTTCGGTTGCTAGACTATATGTTAGAATTTTGTTAACATATATCTAAGGAGAGTGATAATAAATGAAAGAAGTATATGATTTTTTAGTAAAAACAGAAGTTAATTATGTAAGTACTATTAATGGAGATAAACCTAGTTGCAGACCTTTTGGTGCACCGATTATATATGATGATAAGATTTATATTTTGACTAGTAAACATAAAAATGTTTCTAAACAAATAGAAAAAAACAACAATGCTTGTATTGTCGCTTATGATGGAGAGAACTGGATTAGGATAAACTGTAAATTAATAGATAATAGTAGCAATATAAATGTTAAATCTAAATTCTTAGAAGAGTTTGATGATTTAGAAGAAGCAGGTTATAGTCTAGATAATCCTGATATGCAAGTTTTATATATGAGCGATGTAGAAGCAATACTTTATGATGAGGATGGCAAAGAATTAGAAAAATATTGTTTTTAAATAATTTGTGTGATATAATACAAGCAAATTTATAAGGGGGAGATTTGATATGAATCAACTTAATTCTGTAGCACTTCATATTACTAATGAGTGTTCCCATAATTGTCCTATGTGTTACGCTACTAATAAAACACAAATAAAAAGAGAAAGTGACCTTGATACTTTAAAGAAAATTGCAATAGAGTTAATGTTGAAGAAATTAATTTAGTAGGAGGAGACCCTTGTGAGTATTCACATATAGAAGAATTACTAAAGTATTTGAGTAGTTTAGGATTTTCTCTTCCAATTCTTTCAAATACTCATAATTATAAGAATTCTAGCATTGAAAGAATTACACCTTATGTTAGTTCGTTAGAAGGAACAATTCATGGAGAAACTGCTAAAATTCATGACACTTTCTGTGGTGTAGAAGGTGCTTATGATAATTTAGTTAGTAATTTAAAATTATATAATAGTATAAAAGATAAAAACCAAAATATTGGTATAGTTTTGAATGTAATGAAACATAACTATAATCATTTATATGATAGTATTTATAGTTTGAAAGAACAAAACTTAGATATAGATTATGTTTTAGTTCAAAGAATTGGAGCATATGGTAAAGCTTATGGTAAAGATAATTATATGATGATTTTAGAACAAATCATTTCTGCTTTTGAAAACATCGATAGAATAAATAAAGATTTAAATGTAGAAACAAGAATGGTTGACGCTTTTCCATATTGTTTTAACAGATAATATTATAGATTTATGGGAGAATAGTGAAGAACTAAAAAAATTTCGTAGTAAAGAATATTTAAATGATACTTGTAAAAAATGTGATATTTTAGATAAATGTGGTGGCGGTTGTGCGATAAGTTGTGGCACTGCCAAGTTAGAAACGGACCAATTAGTTAAAAAATTAAAATTGTAAGGATACTTTATATAGGTATCTTTTAATTTATCCCATAACAAAATACCTAACTTTTTAAAAGCTAGGTATTGAATGACTTAGAGCTTCTAAAGTTTTCTAAGCACTATTCATTATATATTATACTCATTAAGTTTTATTTTATGTATTTGGGTAACCCATAATTTTCAGTATATCATTAATAGATATAGATGATAATTTACTATCTAAAATTTTAATTTCATTATTAATCCTTTTTATCATTTCGTTATATAAATCATTTGTTAAAACTAATTTTAATGCTTTAATCATCATATAAAGATTTGTTGTATTATCTTTGAGATTGTAATTTTTATCTATTAGTTTAAAGCTTAATGTGTATTTATCTCTAAAACAGAAAAGGCGGTCAGAATGAGCTGCAATATTTCTAATGCTAGTAAGATTTTTTAAAATCTGTTTTAATAATTTGTCAGATATTTTAAAATATTTAGCAATTTTCTGCCTATCTTTTTGTTTTAGTAATCCATAATATCTACTAGTAACACCAAAAGTTAAAATTTTCATTAATACAAATGGGGGAATATAACCATATTTATCTTTGTAATGGGTAATTGCAGAATGTATATTATAATTGTGATTAATTTCTTCATTTATTTTACTTATAAGCTTTTCTTTAGTTTCAATTTGGGAATTATCATCCAAATTATCTATAGTTAGATAATTTATTAATCCATAGTTTTTGGAAATCTGGTTTGCCATTAAAGTTTTAATAATTGTTTCAATTTCTAGTGTGTATTTTAAAATAATATATTTTAGATTTTTATCAAATTCAAATAGAGCAAATATTTCATCAAATGAGACATTAGGCAAATAATTATTATTACTATCTTTAAAATTGATTTTATAACTATTAACTATCGAATAATAAGTGTATTTTTCAATTTTCTTTATTGCTTCTTCTTTATTAATAACATTAACTTTTTTGGAAATTAAATAATCAATTAATTGCTCGTTACTCATATATTCTTTCATTTAGATGCCCCCTATAAACAAAATGACCAGGGGCTTCTAAAGTTTCCCTGGCACTACTCGGTATTAATATACCATTTTAGTTATGCATTGTCAAATATTTTTTGTAATCTTTTGTATAAAATAAGAAGTGGATTCCCCAGCTATAAGCCGAGGTTATACACCCACTTCTCTTACCACTAATATAGCATAATTCACAGAATATATGCAAGTATAATTTGAAAAACAAAGAGGCGACATTCCCGTTACAAATGTAACAGAATGAAATTATCACCTCTTCTACAAATAATATACATTAATATTAGTTAATAAGCAATAATTTTAATGCATAAAGCTAATTTTTTTGATATTCTATTATTGGGTGAAATTTATGGAGAAAATATTAATTGTAGAAGATGATGAAACTTTAAGAGATGAACTATCTAATTTATTATCTAATTCAGGATATGAGGTATTGATGTTAACAGACTTTAAAAATAGTAAAGAAGAGATTATTAAATTAAATCCAGATTTAATCCTATTGGACATTAATATTCCATATCTAAATGGAGAGATATTACTTAAAAGTCTTCGTGATGATAAAATAAATACTCCAGTTATTATGCTAACTAGTAGTAATAAAACAGTTGATGAAGTACTATCTATTAGTTATGGAGCAGATGATTATATTACTAAACCATATAACCCTACAATATTATTACTTAGAATTAATAATATCTTTAAGAGAATGAAGAAAAGCTTTGATTATTTAGAGTATGATGATTTAAAGATATATCCTAATAAAGGTATTGTTGTTAAAGATACTAATGAGTTTTATTTAACTAAAAATGAAATGTTAATCTTTACTTATCTTTTAAATAATAGAGGAAATATAGTAAATCGTGATGATTTAATGAGTTATTTATGGAATAGTGATCTTTATATAAATGATAATGCTTTGACAGTTAATATTAGTAGATTAAGAGGAAAACTTTATGAGATGGGATACGATGACGTTATTGTTACAAGAAAGGGAGAAGGTTATTTATTAAAATGAAACTAAATGCTTATTTAAAAGATAAACTTTATGCCTTTATAATTTTTATTATTTATATAATTATCTTGATATTATTCTTAATCGCTCTAAAACTATCTAGTAGTATTATTATTTTTATAACTGTTTTTACTATTGTAAGCTTTTTTGTTATTTTATTTTTTGATTACTTTAGAAAAAGAAAATTCTATAATGAATTACTTGATAAATTAAATACTTTAGATAAAAAATATCTTTTAATAGAGATGGTTCTTGTTCCTAACTTTTTAGAAGGTAAGATACTTTATAATGTCTTAGATGAAGTTAATAAGAATGAACATGATTTAATTAGTAATTTAAAAAACAAACAAGAGGACTTCAAAGAATATATAGAGTTATGGATACATGAAGTTAAACTTCCTCTTGCAAGTCTTACCTTAATTAATAGAAAAGATAAAAATACTTTAAGAGAATTAAAGAGAATAGAAGATGATGTAGAACAAATTCTTTATTATGTAAGATGTGAAAATGCTAATAATGATTATTTAATTAAAGAGTGGAATCTTGATACTATTATTAAAAATGTAGCCTTAAGAAATAAAGATGATTTACTTGCCTTAGGTATAGATTTTAAAGTAGATAATTGTAATTTGAAAGTATTAACAGATTCTAAATGGTTAGAGTTTATTATTAATCAGATTGTTAGTAATAGTATTAAATATAAAAAAGATAAAGATTCTATCATTGAAATAACTGGTGAAGACTCCGATGATTTTGTTACTATTACAATCTATGATAATGGAAAAGGTATTAGTAAAAGTGATTTACCTCGTGTCTTTAGTAAAACTTTTACAGGTAATAATGGAAGAAGTACTAGTTCTAAATCAACTGGTATGGGGCTTTATTTATGTAAAGAGTTATGTAATAAGTTAGGGCATAAAATAGAGATTGATTCTAAAGTAGATGAATATACTAAAGTTACTATTACAATTTATAAGAAAGATTTTTATAATGTATCTTAATTTTATTGATAAATGGTTATCTTTGCATTAGAATATATTTAAAATTTTGTTTTGGAGAGATTTATATGGATAGTATTCAAATAGAAAATATTAAAGAAATTGATTATTTAAAAAGCATATTAGATAGAATAGAAGCCCATGGAATTGATGTTAGTAACTATTATAATGAATTAGATACTATAATAGATAATTATGAAAAGCATAAAAAAAGTGAGTTAAATATACCTGAAGAAAAGCTGCATTTAACTGTGAATGTTGATAGTAAATATGAGCTTAGTATTAACCTTAATTTTCTTCATAATAAACTAAATTGGTGTACATTATTTTTATCTCTTATGGATATAACTGAAAATTGGGATTTAGATATTAGTATAGATGAAACTTTTTATTCAATATACAATAATGTAGAAAATATTCTTGAATATATTTATGATGTAGATATTCAAGAAAAAGTAGTTATTAAATATTATGATTTGATTTTAAAAAAGATACTTAAAGATTATAAAGACAATAAATATGATTATTTAGAAGAATATAATAATTTAAAGAAAAATAATTATTTAAAAGATAGTATTATGAGGTTTTTAGAAAACAAAAATATAATATTTGATGGAAATATTAATTGTTATAGCTTAAAAGATATTATAGAGAGAGTTTTTGTTCCAGATAATAGAAAAGAAGAAATAGTTATAGAAGAAGAACTTAAAAAAGATATAGTAGAGGTTAATGATGTAAGTGGTATAAATAATTTGCTTTTTTCTATTAAAAATTTTTATAATACTGTTATTAAAAACGAGCAAGCTATGGTATTAAAAAATATTTGTAGTCTAAAAAAAGAGAAAAAGATTTTAAACTTTTTTTGTAAAAATTATTTAATAAAGCGTTTTGGATTAACAAAGGACTATTTTGAGAAAGAAAATGTAGATTTATCATATTTTGGTAATTTTTATACAATGAAGAAAGTTGTAGATAAAGTATATAATCGTGATTCTGAAGATAAAATAATAGGATTGTTAGATTCAAATAGGTTATATGAGCGTGTGATTTATAGAATTATAAACAAAGATTTAAGTTATATAGATTTTAAGGGATTAAATTTAAGTTCTATAGATTTTACTGATGTTGATATTTTTAATTCTGATTTAAGTGGAACAAAAGCACGAATAGATCCACAAAGAGTTGATAATATTAAATGGTGTTATTTAGAAGGATGCTATGTAATTAATGATTTTAATGGATATTCTAATGATAGAATGCCTATTTTACTTAATACTATATTAGTAAATAGTTTTGACGAAATTCTTGGATTAGAAATAAAACTTAGGTTAGGTATGAATATAAGTCATATTTGTGAATATGAGTCTTGTAATTATTACACCAAAGCAGCTTTTATAAAAAATGATTGTTGTATCGATGAGCAAAAAAGATTAAGTATTACAAAAAAGTAAGGTTCTGTAAGGTTAAACGAACGACAAAGGACATAATTAGTAGTATATTTCTATACAAGGAGGAGAAATTATGTCAAATTTATTAAAAATTGATAATATTGAGAAGTATTATGGATCAAGAAGTGGTTTAACTAAAGCGATTAATAATATTTCATTTGAAGTAAGTAAAGGTGAATTTGTCGCTATTATGGGATCATCTGGTAGTGGTAAAACAACTTTACTTAACTGTATTTCTACTATTGATAGAGTAACTTCAGGTCATATTTATATGGAGGAGCGCGATATTACTAAACTAAAAGGTAATGATTTAAATAAGTTTAGAAGGGAAGAGTTGGGTTTCATCTTTCAAGACTTTAATCTTTTAGATACCTTAACTGCTTATGAAAATATTGCTTTAAGTTTATCTATACAGGATAAAGGATATCAAGAAATAGATAAACTTATTAAAGAGACTGCTAAAAAACTAGGAATAACTCATATCCTTAATAAGTATCCATATCAAATGAGTGGTGGTGAGAAGCAAAGAGTCGCTAGTGCAAGGGCAATTATTACAGAACCTAAGCTTATACTTGCAGATGAACCAACAGGAGCGTTAGACTCTAAGTCTAGTAAGATGTTACTTGATAGTTTTAATTACTTAAATGATGAGTTAAAAGCTACTATTTTAATGGTTACTCATGATGCTTTTACGGCTAGTTATGCAAAACGTGTAATATTCATTAAAGATGGAGAGATTTTCAATGAAATTATAAGGGGTGAAAAAACTAGAAAAGAGTTCTTTGATGAGATTATTGATGTAGTTACCCTTTTAGGAGGAGATTTAAATGATGCTCTTTAAGCTAGCTTTTAAAAATATTAAGAAGAGTGTTAGTGACTATGCTATCTACTTTTTTACCCTTGTTCTTGGTGTTGCTATATTCTATGTTTTTAATGCCATAGATAGTCAAACTGCTATGATGAAAGTATCTGAAAGTACTAGAGATATAATAGACTTAATGTTAAATATGTTAAGTGGTGTATCAGTCTTTGTTTCTTTCGTTCTAGGCTTTCTTATAATTTATGCTTCAAGATTTTTAATGAAACGAAGAAATAAAGAATTTGGTATTTATATGACTCTTGGTATGAGTAAAGGAAAGATTTCTAAAATACTGGTAGTTGAAACATTCTTAATAGGTTTATTATCACTTGTAGTAGGACTCTTATTAGGAAGTGCCTTATCACAAGTAATGAGTGTTATCGTTGCTAATATGTTTGAAGCAGACCTTACCGAGTTTACCTTTATTATAAGTACTAATGCTATTATTAAGACAATAATTTACTTTGGTATTATGTATTTACTTGTTATGATATTTAATACTATTAGTGTGTCAAGATGTAAGTTAATAGATTTAATAAATGCTAATAAGAAGACGGAAACAGTTAAGTTAAAGAATCCATATCTATGTATAGTTATCTTTGTTATAGCAGTTGCTATGTTAGGATATGCTTATTATCAAGTAACTGCTAATGTAGAAAACTTAAGAGAAACTTGGCAAGTCTTTTTACCAATAGGTCTTGGTGCCGTAGGAACATTTTTACTATTTTTCTCACTTTCAGGACTTGTCTTAAGAGTATTACAACACTTTAAGAAATTCTATTATAAAGGTTTAAATAGTTTTACGATAAAACAGTTTAGCAGTAAGATTAATACTACAGTATTTTCTATGACTGTTATATGTTTAATGTTATTTGTAACAATCTGTGTCTTTTCTAGTTGCATGTCTATGAAAAATGCTATGACATCTAACTTACAAGAACTAGCACCTATTGATATTCAGTTATTAAAAACTAAAAATATATCAAGAGAGTATATGGAAGAGTATGGATATAGTGAAGAGCAGGTAAATAACTCTTATATAAGTATAGAAGATGATTTAAAAAGTGTAGGTTTTAATATAAATGATTATTATAGAGATATTGTTGATATTAATACTTATACTACTAATGAACTTACAGTTAGAAGTACCTTAGGTAATGCTTATGAAGAAGTATATAAAAAATATCCATTTATGACATATGATGCAGTAGAAGAGATTGTTACTGTTAGTGATTATAATAAAGCTGCCAAACTACTAGGACTTGATACTTATACTTTAGA
>CASDWO010000013.1 GCA_949284575.1 uncultured bacterium | reverse complement strand
TCCCGTTCCTTTTGCATGCATTAATTTGCTTAAATTTAATATTATTATATACTCTTTTTTATATTTTTCAAGTTTTTCTACTGTCAAAAACACAAAAAATCCCTTTACTTACGGGACTTTTCTTATTTAATTTGATTTTCTAAAAAAACGGGACGTTATCTTTTAAGTTAACGCTATCATCTATTTATAGTTTACCATAAGTTTCTTATAAATGCACTTATTATTTTATACTTTTCTCCAAACTATAAACAATCGCTACTTCTTTAGGAGTTAAAGATCTATATTCCCCACTTTTTAATCCTTTTACATCAAAGATAAACTCTCGTTCTCTTTTTAATTTCAAAACAGGGAACCCAACACTTTCAAACATTCTTTTAACTTGATGATTTTTACCTCCATGAATTATAACACTAAGCATAGAGGTATTAGTCTTATAATCAACTTTTCTTAACTTAACTTTAGCTTTCTCCCATTTTTCTCCATCAATAATAACCCCATTTTTTAAAGTATTAATAGCATCTCCTTTTATAATACCTTTTACTTTAACAATATATAACTTCTCTACTTTCTCATTAGGATGCATTAAAATATTAGCAAAATCTCCATCATTTGTTAATAATAAGACTCCCGTTGTATCATAATCAAGTCTTCCAACTGGATAAATATGTTCATTACAAGGAATTAAATCAACAACAGTCTTTCTTTTTTTATCATCAGAAACACTAGTTATAACTCCTCTTGGTTTATTAAGTAAATAATAAACTTTTTTCTCTTTACTAAGTTCATTATCATCTACTTTAATAATATCTTTATTACTTACTTTAGTACCTAATTCTCTTATAATTTTATTATTTACTTTAACTCTTCCTGCTAATATTAATTCTTCCGCTTTACGTCTTGAACATAATCCACTATTAGAAATTACTTTTTGTAATCTTTCCATATCACACCTCACTAATTAAGAGTAGGCATTATACCTACTCTATTTCTACTAAAGATAATTTATTATCTTCATGAACAAAAGTCAAAGTAGCTTCTGTCTGATAACCCATATCTTTTTCATAAGTCCATGATAAAGTTACAACATAAGCTTCTTCATCTGTATAATCTGTGCCAATAGTATAACTATCTTTAGTTATATCGTCAATAGTTATCTCATCAACTACAGGAAGACTTTGTTCTCTATCACCATAAATATCACTCTCAACATATTTATAGATAGTATCTTCAGCTTTTTCTAAGAAATTAGTTCTAGCATTAGTATGAACAAATTCTATCCCTCCAACATCAGTATTAGCTAATTTATCTTCTAGACTATAAAAATCTAAAATAAACATCTTACTAATTTGTTCTACATAAGCTTCTTCATCTACTTCATCTTTACTTAAGATATCTTCTAATTCTTGAAACATCTTTTTATATTTTGCACTTTTATTAGATTTTAGCGTATAACCATATTCTTTAATCTCATTAACAACTGTAGACTTTACTATATTATTATTAGGTTTAAAATTCTCATATACTAAGAAACCAACACCTGCAATAATTAAAATTACTGCTATAATTAATATTCTTTTTACACTCTTTTTTAGTTTCATTGTATTTCTCCCCTCTAATTTTCTTTAGAACTATTAGATACTGCTTCTTCTTCACTATTTGGATTAAATAAATCAAAGACAATCGCTTTATTAGAAACACTTAACAAAGCATCAGCATACTGATTATTATTACTAATATAATCTTCATCAATAACAACATCTTTTAGAAGTTTATATTCACCCTTTTGACTATTATAATACATCTTATCTGTTACCCAATTACCATTAGGAAAAACAACTATATTATCATCTTTAATTTCAAAAATATCATGTCCTAAAGCATATTTATTATAAAAACCTAACATATTACCTAAAGTAGGCATTACATCATACATACCCATTGTATAATCAACTTCTCCACTAACTTCATTATCTTTAGTCCAAATTATAAGTGGTACTTTACGATCTAATTCATAATCAAAACTATCATATTCTTGATATGTAGGATCTAAAGTATCTTTTACACTATCTGTAACAGGATCATAATTATTCATTAAAATATAATCATTCTTAGGTAATCTAGCATCATGATCTCCAAATATAACCACTACTGTATTTTCAAGTAAACCAGCTTCATCCATTTCTTCAAAGAATTCTCCTAAAGCTGCATCAGCATAATGAACAGATTTAAAATAATTACCTAGTTTTGTTCCTTCTAAATATGGTGCTTCAATTTCTTCAGTAGTACCATCTTCATTAGTAATAGTAGTCTTCATAGTAACAGGAAACTCTCCATATTTATCAGTATCAGAGAAAGGAGTATGATTAGTTAATGTTATAATATAACCATAATATTTGTCATGATCTTCACAAATTTTCTTAATCTTTTCTACTGATTGAGCAAAAAACTCTTTATCCGCTAAACCTAAACCGATAATCTCTTTATCTTCAAGATCATAAGTCTCTTTACTATAGAACTTATCATATCCTAAAGACTCATGCATAGCCCTTCTATTCCAAAAATCAGCATTATTAGCGTGCATACTGAAAGTATAATAGCCTTTTTCTTTTAAAAGTTTAGGAGTAGATATATAAGTCCTATCAAAATAACTAACAAAAGCTGTTCCTGTTTGTGTTGGCATCAAACTTGTATTATAAGTTAATTCTGTATCACTACTAGTTCCCACACTAACTTGAGAATAGAAATTATTAAAGTATAATCCTTCTTTAATTAATCTATTTAAATTAGGAGTTACTTCAACCCCATTAAAGGTTCTATTTAACGCTATTCCTTGTAAACTCTCAGCATGAATAACAATAACATTACGTCCTTCAAAAATACCTGTATAATCATTAGTATAATCTCTTGTCTCACTACGATCTTGATAATATTCATTAAATTCTTTTTTAGCATCATCATAACCAAATAAAGCCGATATTTTAGGTTGTAAACTAGCAAAAATATCATTACCTTGATATAAGTAAATACCAAACCTCATAACAATATACTCTCTATTCCACTGTTTAACAAATCTACTTATTTCAAGACTAGATAAAGAACAAATAAATAACAAAAGAACAACCGCTCCACTTAATATTGTATATTTAAACTTCTTCATTCTATTAGCTTTATTATAGACTTTAAATTTATTCTTCTTAACTAGGCGATGATAATAAAAAATAAAGAATAAATATGGAATTATATATAAGAGATCTTTAAGTTGTAAAACATTTTCAACAACAGCATCTCCCACTTCACCAATATATTGTGTTAAGGATAACATAGAAATACTAGCAAAAGAAGTATAAAAAGTATAATAAACAGAATTAATTACACAAATTGCTGTAAAGATAGTCGCTAAAACTAAAAGATAAATATATCTTTTACGATTAGTAAATAAATAGGAAAAAGATCCTAATATAATAACTACCGCTAAATCAGCTACTATTGCTTTAAAAGATAAATAATTTTCAGCAGTTGGCATTGTAAAAAATCTAAGCATTGTTGAATTTATAACACATACTAAAACAAAAATAACAAATAAACTATTATTTTTAAAATAACTAGTAATTACTTTATCATCTTTTAGTTGTTTTAATTTCTTAGTAATTTTATCTTTTATTTTAATAAGTTTTCTCTTCATAATTACCTCACTTCCTAAATATTATAACACTCTATATATCTTTTTTCAATTTATCCTTTTTAATATAACAAAAATGATAGATTAGTTTATAAAGAATAATTATGATAAAAATAATCTGACTAAAGTAAGTGATAATAAACATATCATTACGTTGATATATATTAGCTGTATCAATTAATGATATATTATTAGAAATAGCTAAAACAAGAAAATTTACAAACAAAAACTGATGAAGAAAAGTTAATGTGTAAATTATTATTTTATTAAGTTTAGTAGTTTTAACTGTAAAAATATTGTAAATTAAAATTCCCAAAGTAATTAATACAGTTAAGATATAGAAAATAATATTAGGAAAATAAAAGATAGTCATTAAAGTTTTTATTATCTCTTCTAAAACATTTAAAATATCTTTAGAGAAATAAAAGAAAGTAAAAGAAAAGAAGAAGATAATAAGACCTAGAAATCCATATTTTACTATTTTATTTTTTCTTTTCTCATTATATAAACAAAAGATATATAAGATAATAAAGATTATTAGCAACTCTATTGTTAAAAAAGATGAAAATGGCAATTTAATTAGAGTTATTAATCTATCAAAGAAGTTTAAGTCCATAATCTTCCTCCCTTATTATATTTCTTCAAAGATATAAATAGTTTGATTATAATCATCATTATGAGTACAAGTTATTAAAGTTAAAGTTTTTTTAGTATAATCACGATATATAGCAATTTTACCTGTCTTAGGTTGATTATAAGTCTTTACTAATTGATATGTATAAGTCTTAGCTTCATAACTAACAGTAGCTTTTGCCCCAATTTCTAGTTTATATAGATTATCAAAAAAAGATATATAAGCATTTCCTGAATGAGCCATTAGTATAAAGTTTCCATTTTTAACATCAGGATAATCAGCTTCTTTAGCAATTGTCACATTATAGTTGATATTATTATATTTAGAGTCTTTAGAAACAAAACCTCTTTTAAAGTTTATAGAAGGAATACTTAACTGACCAATATAAGTATAACTTGGACTATTATTTGCATTATTAGAAGAATCTGTTTCTCCATCTATTACAATTAAATTTTCTGTTTGAATATTATTAATAGTTGTATTATCTTCATTTATTTGCATTTGAAAAATAGCAAGACGCATATTTTCAAAAACTTCTTCTCTTAGTTTCTTTAAAGGTGTACTAAAGAATACTAAAAGACCTATTATAAGGCATAAAAAGCCAACTATAAAGAGTTGGCTTTTAGGTTTATTTTTTCTTTTTAGCATTTCTTGGTTTAACAGCCACAACTATTAATATGATACCAACTATAATTATTAAAGATCCTACGCCATAAACTAAATTACTATTAAGACTTGTATCAGGAACATTAATAGTTGGAGTATTTTTAATAACAACAGGTGTAGTTGCTCCACTTATAACATCAAAGTTTATCGTTGTTACTTCTGCTTGATAACCTTCTGGAATAACAGTCTCTGTTACCATATAACTACCAACAGGAAGAGTAAGTTCTAAATCTTCACCTGTTGTTTCATAACGATATACTTCTTTACCTGTTTTATCAGTTATTGATAAAACTGCTCCTTTTAAGCCTAGACCTGTTTCAGAATCTTGTTTACTAATTATTACTTTACCAGTAGGTATTTCATATTCAAGAGGAGCTTCAACAGATTTAGTAGTATTTAAAATTTGTCCAAGTAAAGCTCTTTGATGTCTTAAAGAATCTGTACTCTCACCATTAGCTACATAGAAGTATGCATCATGAACTGAGAAATTACCAATAATACTAACATTAAGATTTATTTTATAATCTACTATTGCACTTAAAGGAATACGTAATTTAAATCTTTCATTAGCATTAAATGTAGTTTTTTCAACTCCCGCTTCATTATAAGCTTTTATATTAGTATTGTTCGTATTAACAGTATAATTAACAAAATTACTACTATTACTAGTTACAGATATATAATCAGTTTCAATATATGACTCTGTCATTGTAAAAGTAATAGAATTAATATCAATAGCATTAAGTGTTGGATTAGTATTAGCTTGATATGAAGTAGCTTTAGTTACTAAATCTCTAACATAAGGACCATATTTTGTGTCATTTATAATAGCTTGTTTATCTAAGACAGAAAGATTATTATCATACTCATATAAACTTCCTTCTTCATCTTCAGTTATAACACCATTTTTATAGTTACTTCCCACACTATTAGCATCAGGAGTATAACCATTTACTATATCGATATACCACCATACTGCAAGTTGATTTAAATAATATGTTAAATAAGCTTGTTCATTACTTGGAACCGTATTTAAAATATTATCAGGTAAACTATCTCCATTTTCTATAATATAAATTAAACCAGGATATTTAACATCTAAACTAGCATCAACAACTGATTTATCTTTATTGTAAGTAACTCCTCCATCCATTAAGAGTTTTCTATCCATACAATAAATATTACTTAATCTAGATCCTCCTGCTTCTCCATAAAACTCTTTAGGAGTTGTTACATTATGATCCCCTTCTGTAATATAATTAGCAAAAGATCCAATACCTCCACTAGCATCAGTAGGATTTTTTCTAGAAATAAAACTATCAGGTAACTCTTCTACTACAGCAGCATAACTTTCTTTAGGATCAACAAACAAACTAACGACCAATAAAATTGCTACTAAAAAGCAAGATAACATCCCAATTCTTTTAACATCATCCATCGCTTTATCAAACTTATCGTTCGTTCTTTTACTTTTTGTCTTTTTAACTTTGTTTCTAGAACTAATCTTAGAACTCACTTTCAATCACCTTACCTTATATAAAAGTATAACAAATAGGTTTAATTTTTTCAAGAGATTTCAAATATTATATGAAGAGAAATTTATAGGTGTAAAGTAATAATTAAGAAATCTCAAATATACCATTAATATCAAAGTCTTTAATATCAAGATTAGTATATAAATAAGCAAGAATATCTCCCTCTTCCACTTTAGAGCCAATATCTTTTTTTATAACAATACCCGCATTATAATCAATTTTATCTTCTTTATTTTTTCTTCCTGCTCCAAGATTTTGACTAAGTTTTGCAATTAAAAGAGCATCTATATTTTTTAAAACTCCACTTTTATTAGCTTTTATATTATATTGTTTAGCATCTATAGTTAACTTAGTTAAATCACCACCTTGATATTTAACTAATTCATAAAACTTTTCTTTAGCTTTACCATTTTTAAGATTAGTAAGAGCAAGTTCTCTTGCTTTTTCTAAAGAAATATTTAACCCCATAGCAATCATATTACTAGCAAGATCAAGACAAAGATCTAAAAGAGGACCTGCCTCTTTATTATCTAAGACATTTAAAGCTTCTATCACTTCTAATTTATTACCAATATTATAGCCTAAAGGTTGATCCATAGGAGAAATAATTGTTCTTACTTCTTTTTGATAGTATGTACCTATTTTTATAAGTAAAGATGAAAGACGTTCAGCTTCATTATTAGTCTTAATTAATGCTCCATCTCCTACTTTTATATCAATAATAATTTTATCAGTACCTGCTGCTATCTTTTTACTCATAATACTACTAGCTATTAAAGGAATAGAATTAGTTGTTGCAGTAACATCACGAAGAGCATAGATTTTTTTATCTAATGGCGCAAGATTTTTTGTTTGACTAGTAATAACAAGACCAATTTCTTGAGCCTGTTTAATAATTTCTTCTTCACTAAGATCAACTCTAAAAGAAGGAATTGATTCTAACTTATCAATAGTACCCCCAGTATAACCTAAACCACGACCACTCATTTTTATAACAGGAACATTACAACTAGCAACTAAAGGAGCAACTATTAAGGTTGTTTTATCCCCAACACCCCCAGTTGAATGTTTATCCACTTTAATAGAAGGAATAGAACTTAAATCAAGAGTATCCCCACTTTTAATAAAGATATCAGTTAAAGCAAATATTTCACTATCACTCATATCATTAATACAAATAGCCATTAAAAAAGCACTCATTTGATAATCTTTTACAAAACCAGTAAGATAACCATTAAAGATTGTTTCTAACTCCTCTTTTGTTAACTCATAATTACAAGCTTTCTTTCTTATAATATCTATTATCATATAATCACCTAACTTTATAATAAGAAAAAAACTCTTTAATTACAAGAGTTTTAATCAAAATTTAACCTAAAAATAACCATTTAATCCCAAATAATCACTAATTATAATAAAACGATCTTAAAAAATCTTCTCTACAAATTATTTAAAACATATTATATAACTTGTGCCATAAAAAGCCACATAGATACTAGTTCTCACTAAACATATGTAACTTGACTAACTCCACTACCATAAAACATAGAATTTATATTAGTATTAGAACCTATTATCCATTTATTTCGATCTACTAATACTTGCGTTAAGTTAGTTGTATTTTCAAACATAGAAGCCATATTTGTTACCTTGGAAGTATCAAAACTTGTTAAATCCAGTTCTATTAAACTGCTGCAATTTGAAAACATAGAATGCATATCTGTTACTTTTGATGTATTAAAACTACTTAAATCTAGTTCTGTTAAACTGCTACAATTATAAAACATTCTTTGCATATCCATTACATTCAATGTACTAAACTTTTCACCAAAAATAATCTTAGTTAAAGACATATATTTAATATCATCAAAATCATATCCAGCAAACATAGAACCCATATCTGTTACATTTGATGTATCAAAACTACTTAAATCTAGGCCTATTAAACTGCTACACATATAAAACATATTATTCATATTAGTTACATTTGACGTATCAAAGCTTGTTAAGTCTAAATTTGTTAAATTTCTACAATTATTAAACATACTATTCATATATGTCACTTTAGATGTATCAAATCTACTTAAATCTAATTCTATTAAACTGCTACATCCTGAAAACATATTACTCATATCTATTACTTTTAATGTATCAAAACTACTCAAATCTAATTCTGTTAAACTACTACAACTAAAAAACATCCAATGCATATCTGTTACTTTTGATGTATCTAAATTACTTAAATCTACACTTGTTAATTTAGAAAAACTCAAGAAATAATATGACATATCAGGATTTGCAATTATTTTTCCATTTCCTCCTATCGTAAGTTTATATGTTCCTGAGCCACTCCCATCATCTTCTACATATGCTATTACACTATTATCGCCTGCTACTGACATATCCCATGACTCTATTACTCCTTCAGGTATTGTCGTATCTCCTTTTGTTACTATACTTGTTATATTTTTCCTATACGTATCAGCATGAAAATCTGTTTGTGGTAAATCTGCAGCATTAGTTCTAGCAGGATTATCATTGTATGCTTTTAATACTGGTCCTGTCATCGCTTCATTTTTACCATAGACATTTACTTTAACTCCAAAAGTCTTATTTCCTCCATCTCCTTGAGGATTATATTCTTCTGCTACATACATTCTTAATCTATATTTCGTTGTTACTTCTCCTTGACTTGATACTGTTCCTGTTAATAAACTCATCTCTCCTGCTGGTCTTCCTGTATTATTATTTGCCATCACTTCTTCTTTATATGTTGGTACAGTTCCTGAAACAGAACTAGTACGAACAGTAACACCTTTTTTAACACTCGTCTCTGTTCCATCTTCATTTACTTTACTTAAATATAATTTAACATAGTTAGGATCAAAAGTATTTCCTTCTATAGCTTTTACACTGATTTCATAATTGATATAACTATTACCTTTTATATTAGATGTAACTGTAAAATCAAAATATTCTCCATCTTCTAAAGTTCTAACTCCTGTATTATCTGTTGTAGGTAGGGCTTTATCTATACTTATAACATTATCACTTTCTGTAAAACTCATAGAAATATTTCCTGATGTAATTGTATTTACTTTTGTTCCTGTTCCTGTATATCTAAAAGCAGCATAACTTATTCCTACTGTTAAAACAAGTAGCAATAATAATAAACCTGCTACTACTATCTTCTCTTTATTCTTTTTCATTTAAACCATCACCTTTACTACTTAGATTACCTCAAATAATTCTATTTATACCTACTATTTATATATGGGTACTACAGATATCTTATCTATAAGTAATTCAATCACATAAAATTAAACATGGTCAATTCATTTTAAAGAAAAAACCTATGAGCATTTTTACTCATAGATTTTAATTATCTAAGTTTTTCTTTATAAGATCTATAGCTTTCTTAGGATCATTAATAATTAAATTATAAAGATCTTCTTCTTTTCTTAACCCTAGAATAAAATCTATTTCTTCACGTGCTAGATTTATAGTCTGTTTAGAGTTTTTAATCTTTACTTCATTATCATATCCTATTAAATAAGAAATGGAAACAGCCAAAACCTCACTTATTCTTTCTAAAGTATCTAGAGTTGGACACCTCGTACCATTTTCATAGCAACAAATACTAACTTTAGTAACATTTACTTTGTCGCCCAACTCTTTTTGCGTCATATTATTTTTAATCCGCAAATCTTTTAAACGTTTACTTAGTAACATATTTGTCTCTCCTTATTAAATTTTATAATTTAACTATAAATCTTTTCTTAGATAAAAGTCAACAGATATCGATAAAATAAGGAAAAAAACAGCTAATTATCAATATTCTTGACATCATCTTTTTTCTTATTTGATAAGAATGTTATCTTTTCAGCAACGACTTCTAAAAAATATCTCGTTCCATCTTCTTTTTTTATAATACTACTTTGTAATCTTCCTCTAACCCCTACTATATCTCCTGTTTTACAATATTCTTTAGTAATATTAGCTTTCTCCTCCCATAAAGTACAATTAATAAAATCAGTTTCATAAACTCCATCCATATTCTTAAAACTTCTAGGAATCGCTAAGGATAAAGTACCTACTTTCTTGCCACTTTCTGTGACTTTTATTTCAATTTCTTTAGTTAATCTTCCAACTAAAATTAAGCTATTTAACATTAATTCATCTCCTTTCGCTAAAAAAATTATCATAGGTATTTAGAAATTGCAAAAAGAAAAAACTAAAGATTAAAGAAAAATAATCTTTAGTTTTTATTAATTATCTTAGAGATTTTATTATTTTTATAATAATATTTCTCTAAATATATAAATTTACAAGTTTCTTTTTAATAATTGATTTAACTCTACAGCATATTCCATAGGTAGTTCTTTTCTAAACTCTTCAAGAAATCCTAATATTATTAATTCTTCACACTTTTCTTTAGGAATACCCTTAGTTTCTAAATAGAAAAGACTACTATCACTTATTTTAGAAACAGTCGCTTCATGTTCTATTGTACTAGTATTATTAGAAACGATATTAGTAGGAACAGTATCACTTTTACTATCTTTATCAATAATTAAAGTATCACACTTTATCATTGAATAAGAATTAGTAGCATCTTCTTTTAATTTAACATCTCCTCTATAATTAGCACATCCTCCATTTTTAGCAATACTTTTAGATATTATTTTACTATAAGTATTTTTACCTAAATGGATCATTCTTGCTCCTGTATCTTGAATTTGTTCGTTTGAAGCAACAGCAATACTAATACAAGTTCCCTTAGAATTATCCCCTTTTAAAACACAACATGGATATTTCATAGTTAATTTACTTCCAATATTACCATCGATCCACTCCATAGTACCATCATCTTCTACTAAAGCTCTTTTAGTAACTAAATTATAAACATTAGGAGCCCAGTTTTGAATAGTAGTATAACGACATTTACTATTTTTCCCAACATATATTTCTACAACTGCCGCATGAAGTGAAGATGTAGCATAAGTAGGAGCAGTACAACCTTCTATATAATGAAGCTCACTATCATCATCTACTATGATTAGAGTTCTTTCAAATTGCCCCATTCCTTTACTATTAATACGGAAATAACTTTGTAAAGGTCTATCTAATTTAGTATGAGGTGGTATATAAATAAAACTCCCCCCAGAAAAAACTGAACCATTTAAAGCCGTATATAAATTATCAGTATTCTTGACAATCTTTCCAAAATATTTTTTAACAAGAAGAGGATACATTCTAATAGCATTATCAATGGATGTAAAGATTACTTTCTTATCTGTAAGCTCTTTAAGCATATTATGATAAATTACTTCACTTTCATACTGTACTCCCATACCTGCCATATATTGTTCGCTTTCAAGTACCCCAAGTTTATCTAATTCACTCTTAACAGGCTTCATAACTTTATTCCAATCATCAGTTAATTCATCAGTTACACTCTTATAATAAATAATATCATCAAAATTAAGTTCAAACTTAGGACCAAATGGTAAGTCTTTATTCATCTTTTCAAAGTATTCATATGACTTTATTCGATAATCTTTTACCCAAGTATCTTCTTTTTTATGAGTTGATATTTTAATTATATTATCTTTAGTTAGTCCTTTAATCTCCACTTTCTACCTCCTTTAGAATCTTCTTAATTGTATCGACAGGAAGAAGAGCACAGTGTTTTCTATTAGGTTGCATATAAATAGTATCATAAGCCATAAGTTCACCAAGTTTTTCTTCATCATAACTTTCTTCATCTATTAAGTGTTCATAATCTTCTATTAAATCTTTAACTTCATCTACACTCATCCCTATTATTTTTCGTAAGAAAATAGAAGTAGCAGAAGTAGAAATAGCACAAGCTTCCCCATCAAAATTAGCATCTACTATCTTACCATCTTCTATTTTTAACTCTATATCAATATTATCAATACAAGATTCATTATTAGTATTAGCTTTTTTATAACCACTTTCATTTTTTAGTCCTTTATGATAAGGATTATTATAATTATCTAGTATTATTTCTCTTTTTAATTCACTATCCATAACTTCCTCCTACAGTATTACTTTAAATAAATCATCACTATTTTCTAAAGCTTCCACAAGTTTATCTATTTCTTCTTTAGTATTATAAAAATATAGGCTTATACGACAAGTATTTTTAATATTTATTTCATCTTTTAAGATTTTAGCACAGTGATTTCCTGCTCTTACACAAATATTATAGTGATCCAAATAAATCGCTGTATCTTGACTAAATATTCCTTCTAGATTAAAAGCTAAAACTCCACTATCAGTATTTTTATTATATAAAATTACTTTAGAATTCTTCTCTAGTTTAGAGACAAGATATTTTTTTAGTTCTTTTTCATGTTCATAGATTTTATCCATACCAATACTTTGTAAATAATCAATAGCAGCACCTAATCCTATCACTTCTGCAATAGGAGGTGTTCCTGCTTCAAATCTTGTAGGAATACTTTTATATTCTACTTCTCCTGTTACTTCAAAATATTGATTCATGCCTCCCCCATATTCTATAGGTTTCATCTTTTCAAGATATTTTTCTTTCGCATAAAGTACCCCTATCCCAGTTGGTCCTAACATCTTATGAGCAGAAAATGTTAAAAAGTCAATATCATCTAAAGTAACATCAGTCTTCATATGCGGAACACTTTGTGCTCCGTCTACTACTAAGATTATGTTATGTCTATGAGCAATCTTACTTATTAAATTAATATCTCTTACATCCCCAACAACATTAGTAATATGAGCAATAGAGATTACTTTAGTCTTTTCATTTATCGTATTAATTAAAGCATCTTTAGTTAATTCATGATTATCATTTAAAGGAATATAACTTATCTTAATCTTCTTTTCTTTAGATAACTCTAACCAAGGCAAAACATTTGAAGCATGTTCACTTTTAGTAAGTAAAACTTCATCCCCTTCATTTAAATAACTCTTCATAAACCCAAAGACAATCTTATTTAAAGAATCAGTAGCTCCACTAGTAAAAACAATCTCTTTACTATTTTTAGCATTTATAAAGTCTTTTACTTTATCTCTAACCTTCTCATATTCTTCACTTGCTTTTAAAGATATTTTATAATCTCCCCTATGAATATTCGCTCCATAATTATAGTAATAATCATCCATCGCTTCAACGACACATCTAGGTTTTAGAGTAGTTGCGCCATTATCAAAATATATTATATCCTTATCTAAAATAGGAAAATCTTCACGATTAATAATAATCACCTCCTAACTACTTTATCTAAAATATCATCAAGTATCTTCTCATAATCTTTAGGTAATATTTCTATTTTCAAAAAACCTTTTAAAAGAAGATTAAAAGCTTCCCTCTTACTTATTCCTTTTGTCTCTAAATAAAATAATAATTTATCATCAAAAGGTCCTGTATAAGCAGAATGATTAGAAGTAGAATCAAACTCATCTATAAAAAGATTTGGTTTTATTGAACTTTTACCTTTATCTAAATTAATTATTCTACTAGATTGATTACAAACAGAATTAATCATCCCTTTTTTAATATAACCATTGATGATAAACTTTAAATCTCCGTTACCATAACTAATACCATGACATGTAATATTACTAATAGTCTCTTTATTTTGATGATAAATATTTACTTCATTAGTTATCTTTCTATCAGTAACAGTCATTTCATAAAAATCTAGTTTTGCATTATTATATATATTTATATCAACTTTAACACAATCTTCTGTAATATTATAAATAGTTGTAGAATTTAAAACATTTAATGTAATTTTTATATTATTTTTAGTTACAAGATATATCTTAATATTATAATTCTTAATATTAATAGTAGTATCTTTATCTAATATTAGTTTATAAATACCCTCTTTAGTATAATTAATAGTACTATCTAATAATATATTATTCATGAATATCACTCATCTCTACTTCATTTACCCCAGTAAAACCTTTTTTTTCTATTTCTTTAGCTAAACTTATATCACCTGTCTTAATAATTTTACCATCATACATTTCATGAACATAATTAGGCTTTATTAAATCAAGAATTCTACTATAATGGGTAATAATTAAAACACTAGTATCTTTATTATCTTCTAAATACTTATTAATATTATTTGCAACTATTTTTAGACTATCAACATCTAATCCACTATCTAATTCATCTAATATAATAAAACTAGGCTTTAAAACTGTAAGTCCTAAAACTTCATTTTTCTTTTTCTCTCCTCCTGATAATCCTTTATTAATAGAACGATTCATAACATCTTTTGGAAGATTTAAAGATTCTAACTCTTTTTTCATATCCCTAATAAAGGAAAATAAATTAACATCATTTCCTCTTTCTTTTAAAGCAGTTCTTAAAGCTTCACTAGTTGCTACTCCCTCAATAACAGTAGGATCTTGCATAAGTAAATAAATACCACTTCTTGCAACTTCATCAGTTGTTAAGTCATTTAGAGTCTTTCCATTATAAGTAATAGTTCCATTTTCTATAACATAATCAGGATGGTGCATTATTGCTTTTGATAAAGTACTTTTACCTACTCCATTAGGTCCCATAATAGCATGTATTTCTCCATTATTTATAGTAAGAGAGAAATCTTTTAATATCTCTTTATCAGTATCTTTTATTTTTACATTTAATTTATCTATTCTAAACACATTATCACCCTTTCTAATTGTATGATAAAATATATTATAAAATTGTCAATATTTATGTTAAAAGACATGCTTAGTATAACATATAATTGCTTATATTTAAAGGTTTTGATAAAATAATAAATAGAAAGATAGTGGTATTAATGTATAATAGAAAAATGAATAAATTAATGATAGGACAAGCTTTTCTTTTCGCTCTTATTATTATTTTCTTTGGTTTTATAATTGTAAGAGAAAAACTACCTATGTTAAAAGAAAAAGATGTAAAAGAAGATATTAATAGTTATTATGAAGAAAATTATCATGATTTAGATTTATCTCATAAAGATTTAAAATATAACAAAGATGATAATAGTTATAGCATTACTTATTATGATAAAGACTATGAAGATTTAAATTTTACTATTAAGTCTACTAATAATAAAATTACTGATAATTATAAAGATAATTTTGTAAAAGGCAAAAGCATCATAGAAAAATGTGAAAAACTTGTATTAAAAAAATATAATGAAATTTTTAATAATACTAATTATGAAAATATCAAAATAGATTTTAAAGATTTAAATAAATATAGTAAAGAAGAAAAGAAAGATATTCTTGAAGGAAACATTTATAATAAAAGTTATTACTCTGTTAGTTATTATGTTAAGGTAGATAGCTTAGATGAATTATATCTTAATAATTTAATAGATAGCTTTAATACTATTGCCGCAAATAATGGATTAAATGCGAATAATTATAGTGTTACTTTTGATAATAATGGTATAATAAAGATAATTAAAGGAGGAGATTTTAATGAATGATTGTTTATTTTGTAAAATAATTAAAGGAATTATTCCATCTTATAAAGTCTATGAAGATGATAAAGTATTAGCTTTCCTAGATGTTAATCCTAATAGTGATGGCCATACTCTAGTTATCCCTAAAGAGCATTATGAAAATTTATTTGATATGCCTAATGAGTTAATTATTTATATGGTAGATATTATTAAGACTAAGATCTATCCAATCTTAAAAGATAAACTTAATATTGATGGTTTAACTATTTGTCAAAATAATTATTATGGTCAAGATGTTAAACATTATCATATTCATTTAATACCTAGATATAATAATGATAGCTTTAAATGTACTTTTGATAAAGAAAAAATAAATAATTTAGAAGATGTTCATAAAAAATTAAAAAATGAGTAGAGATTTTCTTTACTCATTTTATTAATCTATACTTAATTAATCTTTCTAATTCTCCTTTTATTATCTCCTTAGCTTTTTCCTCTTTATACCAAGTATCTTTTGGTACTAATGTAGCATAACTTGGTACTAAATAGAAATTTATATTAGTTATCTTTCTTTTCTTTAATTCTTTTTCTAAAGTTAATTTTACTCTTAATAAATGTTGTGAACTACTAACAACAATTATATTATGATAGTTATCTTTAATTATTTTTAAAGAATTTATAATATTTTCTAAAGTATTATGACTCTTAGCTTCTATAATCAAATCATCTTTATTAAGACCATGAGAAAGAGCATAAATATAATACTTCTCAAACTCATACATCTTATCTTTCTTTAAATAATTAGCACCACTTATTAAGATCTTTAAAGGATACTTTTCCTTTAATTCTAAAGCTTTCTCTATTCTTTTAATAGAACTACTAGCAAGAACTAAAATTAAGTCAGGAGATGATATTTTCCCATAAAAATTAAACATCAAATCATTTATTTTCCTAATATCATCTTCATCTAGATCATCATTATTTAATTTAGTTATAAGATATTTTATTTCTTTTTTCATTATTCACCATTCATTAGAAAATCAATAATATTAACTACTTCTATACCATCTATTTGTTTATTTTTTACATTATCCATTGTTAATATAACTTTCTTATAATTATCATTGATAGCAAGTAAAGATTTCTTTTCTCTTTCTTCTACTTTTTCATCTAAAATACTTCTTGATACTTGATAATATACTCTTTCGTTTGCTTTAATAGCAATGAAATCAATTTCAATATTATCATATTTTCCTACATATACTTCATACCCTCTTCTTAGTAATTCTATATAAACTAAGTTTTCATAACTACTACCACTATCGTATGAAGAAGTACCGTCTATTACATTTTTTAGGCCATTATCAACGAAATAATATTTCACTTGTGTCTTTAATAATTGTTTTCCTTTTAATTCAAATCTAGGTACTCTATAGATGAAATAAGCATTCTCTAACATTTTTAAATAGGCATCTACTGTTTCATTACTAATAGAACTACCATTTTTTTTCATAAACTCGGCAATAGAATTAGGAGTAATTAAATTACCTATACATGAAGCCATATATTTTATTAAATTATCTAAAAGTATTATATCTTTTATATTGTTTCTACTAATAACATCTTTCTTTAAAACGACCTCTTTTATGTCATTTAAATAGTTAGTCATCAATTCTTCATTATCATTCATATTAACTAACATAGGCATACCACCAAATTTTAAGTACTTATCAAACTTATCATATTTATCTTCATTATTTTTAAATGGATATTCGTTAATAAATTCTTTAAAAGAGAATGGATAGATCTTTATTGTTAAAACTCTACCTGCAAGAAGTGTTGTAAGTTCACTTGATAAAAGATAAGCGTTTGATCCTGTTATATAAATATCTGAATTAATATCTACTAATAAAGAATTAACTGCTTTTTCCCATTTCTCTACATTTTGTACTTCGTCTAATAATATATATTTTTTACTTTTATTTTTTACTTTCTCTTTTATATAATTATATAAATCTTTATAATCTTTTATATCGTAAAATGTGGCACTTTCAAAATTCATATATATTATATCTTCTTCTTTTACTTTCTCAGTTATTAGATAGTCTTTATATTGTAATAATAAAGTACTCTTTCCACTTCTTCTTACTCCAGTAATTACTTTTATTAAATTTAAATCTTTCCCTGCTATTAATTGATCTAAATATCTCTTTCTTACAAGCATAAATATCACCTCTAGTATCATTATATACTTTTATTTAGTTTTTGTCAAAGTTTTTACGGCTACAACCGTAAAACTTTCTATTTTCCTAAATTTTACGATTACAAACTATTTTAAGAAAAAACTAAAAATAAAATCAATAATAATTATAACTAAAAGAATTATAGAGATGAATTTAGGAATCTTTTTAATAAATTTATCTGTTAAAGGTTTTACTATATAAAGAAAAATTAAACATGCAACACCCCAAACAAGACTTACTTCTAAAGCAATATATTTACCAAAGTTAAATTTTAAATCTGTATAATCCCAAAAGCTTTTATGAAAGATAAACTCTGTTAAGTATCCCCCTATTAATTCTAATATCGTTAAAATGATAGTAACTGTTAAAAATAATAATAATATTTTTAGCCATCTTTTTATTTTTAGATTATTAAATATTAATCTTGTTAAAAAAATCATAATAATTACACCAAATCCATATATAGGCATCCACGGTCCATAGAAAGGATTATTAGTAAAACTTCCTGCAGTTATTAAATGCATTATATTTTCAAAAAGAAATCCAAAGAAGGAAAATAAAAGAAAATTATTTAAATAATAATACATATATATCACCAATATTAGTATTACCAAAATTCTCTTTATCATACAAAAAGAAACTCTAATTTCTAGAGCTTCTTAATTAATAAGTCATACAAGAACCTAAGATAATAGCTAGTAAAATATATAATACAATTATGATTACAAAACTATTTCTTGATCCTCTACAGCAACTAGTTGTTACTGTTTGATTATTACTTGGACAAGACATTTTTACACCTCCTTAAATAGTTTAGATATAGGCACCTATAATTATAACTAGTAAAATGAATAGTACTAATACAATAGCACTGCCTGAATTGCAATTACCCATAACTTAATCCTCCTTTTTTTCTAGTATTCACATTATTCTATGGTATTTAGTTAAAAAGTGTGCTAAAATTACTATTTTATTTGCAAGTTCGCCTAGATAATGCTATGATATTAAATGAAACGAAGATTAGGAGGAAGTTTAAAGATGAAAAAAATTACAAAATTAACACTCAGTGCTTTTGCAATATGTCTTTTAATAACAGGATGTGGTGATAATAACGCTACTCTTAAAAATAATCACACAATTGTAAAAACTGATGAAGGTAGTATCAAAACTGATACTTTATATGAAGAATTAAGAGACAAATACGGTATTAGCATTTTAGTTGATATGATTGATCATCAATTACTTGATGAAAAGTATAAGACTGATGAATTAGAAGAAGAAACTATCAACTCACAAATTGAACAAATGAAATCACAGTATAATAATGATGAAGAAACATTCAATGCTGCTATTAGACAATATTTAGGGGTTGAAGATGAAGATGAGTTAAGAGATCTATTATCCCTTGAATATAAAAGAAACTTAGCCATTGAAGATTATGTTAAAGATAGTATTACTGATGATGAAATACAAAAGTATTATGATGATGAAGTAATTGGTGATATGAAAGTTAGACATATTTTAATATCTCCAGAAACAACTGATGATATGACTACTGAAGAAAAAGAAAAAGCTGAAGAAGAAGCTTTAAAATAGGCCGAAGATTTAATTAAAGAATTAGATGATGGCGCTGATTTTGAAAAGCTTGCTAAAGAAAATTCTGATGATACTGGTTCTGCTGAAGATGGAGGTCTAATTGATTACTTTAATAAAGATGATAATATGGATGAAGCTTTCTTAAATGCATCTATTGATCTTGAAGAAGGTAAATATACAAAAGAACCTATTAAATCTAGTTATGGTTATCATATAATTCTTAAAGTTGATCAAAAGAAAAAACCAAAATTAAAAGAAGTTAAAGATGAAATCATCGAAACATTAAAAGATGATAAATTAAATGAAGATGCTACACTTAGATATAATGCATTAATTGAAATTAGAAAAGAAGCAGGTATTGAATTTAAAGATGATTCATTAAAGAAAGATTATGATGAACTAATGGACCAACTAATTGAAAGTGCTAGTGGCACAGCTGCTTAAAAACAATTTATTAATTAAGGGAGTACTTTTTTATGAGGACTCCCTTTTTTGACAAAAACAATAAAAAATAGTATAATATGCAATACGAAAGAAGGGATTAAATGAAAAATTTAGTAAATGAAGAAAGAATAAATGAAATATGTAAACAAGTTGCAAATGACTTTAGACAATTTCCTTTTATAAGAACAACAGAAGATTTCTTTAAATGGAGAGAACAAGTAAAAGAAGAAAGTAATTATGATGGAAAACTACGTAATAAAAGAATTGAAAAAGCTATTAAAGATAATAGTTCTTTAGAGTTACTTAATGATTGGTCTAAATGCTATAGAATGATCGATAGAGCAAAAGCAAATTTATATATGACAAGAGCTAATTATGATATTTTAGATAATGATCAGTATAGAATTAAAGCTGCTCCTATATTACATAATTATTTAGTTCAACAAGGAAAAGCCAATACTACTGATTTATTTGGAGCTTTGAAAAAATTAGGACTTAATTATCCAAGTGAACAAAGAACAATTAGTACTGATTACGAGTTTGAAAGATGTATCGTTAAAGAAGAAGACAATGCTCCTTGGCCTGCTATTTTATTTGTTACGTTACTTAGAGCATATGAAGTAGAAGGAGAAGATTTACTTGCTGTAGGAAGAAAAGTTGAAGCTTTAAGTAATAATTATATTAGAGAAATTGCTAATAATTATAGTAATCCAGCATTTAAAAGCTATGTATATAAAAACAAATAGAACCAACAAGTT
>CASDWO010000012.1 GCA_949284575.1 uncultured bacterium | reverse complement strand
TGAAAGAGGCGATGTTCTTGCAGTAATTAAGGACTATGGCAGTGCAAGTATTAATACAAATCCAGGTTATCTAACGACATTAAATATAACTTCTTTAGAATATGGATCTCATACAGTAAAAGTAGTTGCCAAAGATAAAGTAGGTAATACTCTTTATGAAGAGACAAGAAAATTTACGAAGAAAAAACCTGATACAATGCTTTCAATTGATATACCAAGTGTTAATGGTAAAGTAAACCGTAATTTTTCTGTTCAAGGATGGGTAATGAGTGAAGATAAAGATAGCTATATTGTAGTTGCTGTTGATGGAGAAGTAGTAGAAACTACTATTAAGAGAAATGAAAGAGAAGATGTCTTAAATGCTATAAAAGGTTATGGTGGTGTTTCTAATAATCCTTTACCAGGTTATAGTACTGCTAATATTGATTTAAGTGGTTACCTTGATGGAAGTCATAAAGTAACGGTTTCTGTATATTCTAAAAATGGCCAATTTTTAACTAGTGAAACGAGAAGTTTTGAATTAGAAAAATATAATAGTACTATTAATATTTCTAGTCCTACTAATACAACTTATAAAAACTCTTTAGATATAAAGGGGTATGTTTTAAGTGAAGCAACTAACACTAATGTAGATATATATATAGATAATAATTTAATTGCAGCAAATATTGAAAGATTTAATGAAAACAATCTTGATTCTTCATTATATGAAGATTATGGTGGTATTGCTAATAATCCTTTACCTAATTATACTTATTCATATAATGTTACAGATTTACTTGATGGAAGTCATACTTTAACAGTTAAATTAAAACTTGCAACAGGAGAAGTTATTGAAACTAAGAATGTTAAGTTCAATGTATCTAAATATGAAAGTTTAATAACTGTTGATTTTCCTAATCCAGGAAATGTTAATAAAGAAGATAATCTCTTTATAAGAGGTTGGATTATGAGTGAAGATAGTAACACTACAGTAAAAATATATCTTGATAATAAAGAAATAACAGAATATGTTGATCGTCATGAAAGAGAAGATGTATTAATATTAGTTCCAGGTTATGGTGGTAGGGAGACTAATAGTTTACCAGGATATTCTGCGACAGTGGATTTATCTAATTATTCTACTGGATATCATACTTTAACAATTAAAGCATTTAATCATTTAAATGAAGAATTTAATAGATATGATAAAACTCTTTATATTTATGATGGCTTTGATCTTGGTATAGATGTATCGCAACATAATGGTAATATTGATTGGAATACTGTAAAAAATTCTGGAGGCGTTGATTTTGCTTTTATTAGACTTGGTTATAGAGGCTATGGCACTGCTGGTAATATAGCACTTGATACTCGTTTTATTTCGAATGTCAATTCTGCAAGTAATGCCGGAATAGATACAGGTATTTATTTCTTTAGTCAAGCTACTAATTATCAAGAAGGTGTTGAGGAAGCTCGTTATATTTTTAATACTTTAAATATGAATCCTGGTCTTAAGGAAAAATTAGATTATCCTATTATGCTAGATGTAGAATATTCAACTGATCCTTCTGGTAATGGTCGTGCTGATCATATATCTAATGAAGCTAGAAGTGAAGCGGTAAGAGGATTTCTTGAAACCATGAATTCTTATGGATTGCGACCTGGTATTTATGCTAATAAGGATTTTCTTACTAATAAACTTGATTTAGCAAGATTTAATAATTATGATACTTGGCTTGCTCATTGGACTTATGATTTTAATAAAAGAAGCGATTATAATGGAGCTTATAAAATATGGCAATATAGTGACTGTGGAGCAGTTTCTGGAATGAATGGTTGTGTTGATTTAGATATTTCCTATCAAAACTAAGAAAAAGATAACATTTTTTGCTATCTTTTTCTCTTTAAAATAGTAAAATTATTAATTTAATGTTATACTAAATATATAGAAAGGCAGTGTATATATGAGTGCTAAAAAAGATTATGCAATTAAAGTTAGTCATGTAACTAAGAAATTTAAAATTTATTATGATAAAGCTAATACTTTAAAAGAAAGATTAGTCTTTTGGAAGAGTAAAAATAAAAATGAAGAAAGAACAGTTTTAGAAGATATAAATCTTGAAATAAAAAAAGGTGAGACAGTTGCTTTAATTGGTACTAATGGTAGTGGGAAAAGTACGCTTTTAAAATTAATGACAAAAATAATTTATCCTACTAAAGGTAGAATTACAACTGTTGGAAAATTAACTTCTTTACTTGAACTTGGAGCAGGTTTTCATGATGATTTTACAGGAAGAGAAAATATTTATTTTAATGCTTCTATTTTTGGACTTACAAAAAGTGAAATAGATGCTAAAGTAGATGATATTATTGCTTTTTCAGAACTTGAAGAATTTATTGATAATCCTGTTAGAACTTATTCATCTGGAATGTATATGCGACTTGCTTTTTCTGTTGCAATTAATGTAAATGCAGAAATATTATTAATAGATGAAATATTAGCAGTAGGAGATCAACATTTTCAAGATAAATGTTTTAAAAAATTAGAAGAATTAAAAAATAGCGATAAAACTATTGTAATTGTCAGTCATAGTCTAGATTCTATTAGAAAATTATGTAATCGAGCTATTTGGATAAAAGATGGTCATGTAAAAATGGATGGAGAAGCAAGTAGTGTTATCGATAAATATCTAGAAGAGTGTAAATAGAGGTGATTTTATGCAATTAGTTAAAAATCTATATAATTATAGAGAATTATTAAAAAGTAATGTAAAAAAAGAAATACGTGGTAAATATAAGGGATCATTCTTAGGTGTTTTATGGTCTTTTGTAAATCCTTTGTTACAAGTAGCAGTATATGCTATTGTCTTTCCTTATATCATGCGAGTTCAAACAGATAATTATTTAATTTACTTAATTATTGGTATTATTCCTTGGACTTTTTTTACAACTGTTATAAATCAAGGAATGATTACGGTTAGAATGAATGCTGGTATTATTAAGAAAGTCTATTTTCCAAGAGAGATATTACCAATATCTGTTGCTCTTAGTGGTTTAATAAATTTTTTAATAAGCTGTATTATCATAGTATTATTTTGTCTATTTGGTGGTGTTGGAATTACTTGGCATATTATCTTTTTACCTCTTATTGCTTTATTACAATTTATTTTAACACTAGGTATTGTCTTTGCTCTTAGTGCTATTAATATTTATATAAAAGATACGGAATATTTAGTAACATTTTTAATAAATATGTTATTTTATGCTACTCCAATCCTTTATGAAGCAAGTCTTTTTCCTGAAAAGATACGTTTCATTCTTTATTTGAATCCAATGACGCAAGTAATTGATGCCTATCGTAATATTTTCTTATATCATCAAATGCCTGATTTAATGGGAATAGTCTATTTAGTTTTAATTGCTGTTATTTTATTCTTCTTAGGATTATTAATCTTTAGAAAACTAGAGAAAGGCTTTGCTGAGGAGGTTTAGTTATGTTAGATGATTTAAAAGAGTTAATAAGAAATAGTAAAGTTATATCTTTTGATATTTTTGATACCTTAATAACAAGAATTGTCGATCGTCCTGAAGCAGTTTTTGAATTAATAGAAAAAACAGAAAATATTCCTAATTTTAGTAAGATTCGTCAAGAAAAACAAGCGGAAATTGGGACTATTTTAATGCAAGAAAAAAATTATCCTCATGCTACTCTTGATGAGATATATGATTATATAAAAGAAACTACATCAATAGATGATACTTCTTATCTTAAAGAAAAAGAAATAGAACTAGAAAAGGAATTATTATTTCCTAATAAAGAGATAAAAGATATAGTTGATTTCGCTAAGAAAGAAAAGAAACGGATAATAGTAACTAGTGATATGTATTTAGATTTAAAGACTGTAGAAGATATTTTAAAGAAATGTGGTTATGGTAATTTTGATCATATTTATTTATCTTCTTTAGAAAAGAAAGCTAAATTTAATAGTGAATTATTTGATGTAGTTATAGAAAAAGAAAAAGTTAAAGCTAGTGAAATATTACATATTGGTGATAATTATAATCATGATTATGTTAATGCCAAAGAGAAAGGTTTAAAAGTATATCATTATAAAAATACCCTTATAGATAATAAGAGTACTAATTTGACTCTTGCTTTTCATAATGGTATTTGTCGTTTGCTAAAACTAAATGAAAAAGACTTTTTTACTAATTTAGGTGCTAAAGCAGGGCTTCTTTATTTAGGTCTATTTCAGGAATTAATGGCTTTAGATAATAAAAAGATCTATTTTTTAGCAAGAGATGGTTATAATTTATATCATTTATTTAATAAATATGGAAAAGATAAAAAGACTAGCTATGTTTATGCTTCAAGAAGAGCAATGTTAGTTCCTAGTATAACTGAAATAAACGATGAGACGGTTAATAGTTTGCCACCATTTACTTTTGGACAAACAGTAGGGGAGATACTAGAATATGTTTCATTAAAAGATTTATTTACTAAAGAAGATTTAAATAAAGTAGGTATTTCTAGTTTTTCTGATACTATTAAAACGTTAGATGATTTTACTAAAGTACATAATTTATATAAAAGCAAAAAGAAAGAAGTCTTAAAAGTATGTGAAAAAGAAAGAAAAGCTGCTTTTACATATTTTAATAACTTGGAATTAAGTAATGAAGAAAATATCTTTTTCGATTGTGGATGGAATGGTAGTTCACAATACTTTTTAGAAAATTTATTAAACGCTTTAAATATAGATGCTAAAATTAAATTTTATTATACAGGAATATTAGATAATGCTAAGAGTAGAAAGCAATTAAAGGGTAAAGAGTTTCATAGCTATCTTTTTAGTATTAACGATAATTTAGATTTAGCAGGAAGATTAATTGATAATATTGTTATATTAGAATTATTTTTTGGCGCTCCACATAATTCTTTATATCATTATGCTAAAAATAAAGATGGTTATGTTTTAGAAGAATTAGAAAAAGACTTAGATTATAAAAAGAAAATATATAATGGTTTAGATTTTTATTTTTCTAAAGCTCTACCTATTTTTGAAAAATATCATCTTCCTATTTTTAGAGATGATGCAATAAGTCCTATTTTAAATTTAATTGAAAATCCTACAGATGAAGAAGCAGTTATGATTGGGGATATTCCTAATGTTGATGGCTTTGCTGCTAAAAAGGGTATGATTAAATACATTGCTAAAGTGTCAATGGAAGATTTAGAGGTTAATGAAAATACAGAAATTTATTGGAAAAAGGGATTATTGACAAGACCTGATATTCCTTTAGATGTAAAAGATTTTGTAAAGAAGAAATATAATCTTTATGAAGATGAGAATCCTGTTATTTTGAAAGAACATAATTCTTATTATAAAAGATTTAAAAATGCTTTAAGAACGCATGGATATAGAACTACTTTTTATCTTTTAAAAGAGAAAGTAAAGAAGAAACTATTTAATTATGATTTATATCATGAGTGGATTAAAGAAAATGAAAAAGAAATATATGAAGTTACATCTTTAGAATATAAACCTTTAATTTCTTTGATAATACCTGTATATAATGCTAAAGATAGTGAACTTGTAGAATGTCTTGAGTCTGTTTTAAATCAAACATATAATAATTTTGAAATTTGTATTGTTGATGATTTTTCTACTAATAAAGATACTTTAGCGGTATTAAAAGAATATCAAGATTTAGATAAGAGAATTAAAGTAGCATATCATAAAAAGAATGAACACATTTCTAAAACTACTAATGATGCTATTGCTTTAGCGAAAGGAGAATTTATCGCTTTATTAGATAATGATGATATACTAGCTCCTAATGCTTTATATGAAATGGTAAAGAAATTAAGTGAAGATAAAAAGTTAGATTTTATTTATAGTGATGAAGATAAATTAACAGAAGATGGAAAAGAAAGACATTTACCTTTCTTTAAGCCTGATTTTTCTCCTGATACTTTTAATTCCTTAATGTATACGTGTCATTTTTCATTATTTAGAAAATCTTTAGTTGATAAGATTGGTGGCTTTACAGTAGGATTAGATGGAGCTCAGGATTATGACTTTGTAATGCGTTTTACAGAAGTTACTAATAATATTGCACATATTTCTAAAATCTTATATCACTGGAGAGAAAGAGTAGGTTCAATTGCAAATGATCCAAAAGCTAAGCCTTATGCCCTTGATGCAATTGTTAAACTTAAAGAAGAATCTTTAAAACGACAAAAATTAAAAGGTAAAGTTATTTATGACGAGAAAGTCTATCAATATAGGATAGATTATGAGCCTAAAGATAAATCTTTAACTTTAATATTATTTGGTAAAAAAGAAAATATTGAAAAAGTTCTTATTAATTTGGAAACTTCAAAAGCTTTAAAAGATATATATATACTAAGTAATAGTTCTAAAGAAATTAATAGTAAAATTTCTTATCAAAAAGCTAGTTTTAAAAATAGTCTATTAGATTCTTATAAGAGCTTAAAAAATAAAATAAAAACAGAATATGTTATGTTTTATAATACTGATAATTTTGTTAAAACAAATGACTTTATTGATCGTTTGACTGGAGCTGCTAGTATAAAAACTGCAGGTGTTGTTGGGGCTAAATACGTAACTAGTGATAACATAATAATTAATTGTGGGTTAAGTCCAACTATTAATAGAAATGTCTTAAATGGTAAAGATGATAATATTCCAGAATATTACTGTCGTAATGTTTTACCATATAATACTTATGCAGTTAGTGATGATTTATTTGTTATAAATAAAGAGAAACTAGATAAAGTTATAGATAAAATTACGGATTTAGAATTATCTTTAGGAAAAGAACTATTAAAAAATGGTTACTATAATGTTATAAGAAATGATGTTGTTGTAATTAAAGAGGCTAAAGTAAACTTAGATAATAAATTTGTTTTCGCATCATATGATCCTTTTATTAACTGCAATTTAGATCAAACTAATTTTCTTCCTAAAATTAATAATACTTATCAGGGAAGAATTAGTAAGAAAAATAGATTACAGGAAGTAAAAGAAATTTCTCCTGAAATAATTTATCAAATTGAAGGGTTGAAAACAAAAGATAAATTTACAATAGATGGTTATATCTTTAAAAAAGATTTTTATAAAAATAATAGTAATAAAATATCTATAATCTTAGAAGGAAAAAATAATTGTTATGAAATAACTACTAAGAAAATCTACAATCAAAAACCAACCTTAATATATAATACTAATTTAAACTTTACTTCGTTTAGGACTATTATTAACTTAAAAAGAATTGCTAATGATAATTATAAAATATATATCCATATTAAAAATAGACTAGCAGATACAGATGAAATATATAATTTAGACAAAAAAATAGAAATGAAAGGTGAATGATATGGAGAAATATAAATTTATTGGGATTAAAAGTGCTGTTATTACGGGAGTAAAAAATCCAAAACTAACTATTCTTGGAACAATTACTAAAAAAGATTATAAATTTAAAGTTTATGCTGATTCTAAAGAAGTAAATTGTGATTATCTTTCTTTAGGAGAATTAACAAGTTTTGGTATTGTTGTAACATTGCCACAAGATGTAAAAAATATAGTGGTATATTTAGTGACTGAAGGTAAGGAATATTTAGTATATAATGGCACAACTAGTTTTTTAAAGAGACTTTTAAAAAAGTTAATTAGTGCAATTAAAAACATTTTTAAGAAAATAGGTCATGTCTTTTATGTTTTCTATAAAGGTATTAAATTTCTTTGGAAAGAGTATCATTTTTTAGTACCTCCTAGTTTGTGGCCTAAATATTATCATGATTTAAAACTTAGCTTAAAAAGAGGTAGTAATAATTTATATAATCCTTTGAATCAAGATGATTATCAAAAATGGTTAGCTAAAAATATAGAGGAAGTAGAATATGAAAAGTTAGAATATGAGCCACTTGTCTCTATTTTAACTCCTGTTTATAATGTCCCTAAAAATCTTCTTTTAGATACAGCAGAATCTGTTAAAAAACAAATTTATCCAAATTTTGAATGGTGCTTAGTAGATGACTTTTCTACTAATAAAGAGACAAAAGAAGCTTTAGAATTAATCGCTAAAATGGATGAGAGATTCCATATAAAATATCGAAAAGAAAATGGACATATTTCTAAGTCTAGTAATGATGCTTTAAAAATGGCTAGAGGTGAGTTTATTGCTTTATTAGATCATGATGATATGCTAAGTCCTGATGCTTTATATCAAATGGTAAAGAAATTAAATCAAGATAAAAAGCTAGATTTTATCTATAGTGATGAAGATAAAATAAATACTCATGGAAAATATTGTGATCCTCATTTTAAACCGGATTTTTCTCCTGATACATTATTAAGTCTAAATTATATTTGTCATTTAGCTTTTATTCGTAAGAGTCTTGTTGAAAAAGTAGGAGGATTTGCTCTTGGTTTGGAAGGTGCTCAAGATTATGATTTGTTTTTAAAAATAACAGAAAAGACTAAGAAAATTGCTCATATTCCTAAAATCTTATATCACTGGAGAATGAGTGAAAATTCGACAGCTTTATCAATTAAAGCGAAAGATTATGCTACTGATACTGGTAAGAAAGCCTTAGAACAAGCTTTAATTAGAAGGAAAATAGATGGAGAGGTTTTAATTGATGATAAGAGTGGTTATTATATAATTAAATATATTCTAAAAAAAGAACCTTTAGTTTCTATTATTATTCCTACAAGAGATTATGTAGATATTTTAAAGAAATGTATTGATTCTATTTATGAAAAAACAACATATAAAAACTTTGAAATAATAGTAGCTAATAATGATAGTAAAGAAAAAGAGACCCTTGATTTCTTTAAAGAGTATAAGAAGAAATATAAAAACTTTAGGGTTGTTGATTGTATTATGAACTTTAATTATTCTCGTATCAATAATATTGCTGAATCTAAAGCTAAGGGAGAGTATATTCTTTTATTAAATAATGATACTGAGGTAATATCTCCTTCATGGTTAGATAATATGGTAGGTTATGCTAGTAGAGAGCATATTGGGGTTGTTGGGGCTAAATTATTATATGAAGATGGTACTATTCAACATGCTGGAGTTTTATTAGGCTTAGGTGGTGTAGCATCTCATGCTTTTATCAATGCTCGTGATGATGAAATAGGTATTTATGGTAGATTAAGAGTCCCATATAATTATAGTGCTAATACAGCAGCTTGTTTTATGGTTAGAAAAGAAATATATGATAAAGTAAATGGGTTAAATGAGAAATTAGAAGTAGCTTATAATGATATAGATTTTTGTATTAGAGTTTTACAAGCTGGTTATTATAATGTTTTTCTTCCCCAAGTTAAATTAATGCATTATGAATCTAAATCAAGAGGTTTGGATACCACTAGTGAAAAATATAAAAGATTCTTAGAAGAATCAAAATATATGTATGATCATTTTGGAGAAATAATTGCAAATGATCCGTTTTATAATCCTAATTTTAGTAAAAAGGGTTGGTTTATGCTAGATAAGAACAAGGAGAGATAATTATGATGGAGAAAATAAGAGCAAAGTGGCCCTTAATAGAATTTTTATTAATATCTTTAGCTATTGTTATTGCTTTTTTACCAATGTATGTAGTTTATTCGCAAAAAATAGCGATTACTATTTGTTTAATTATATTAGAGTTAATAAATATAGCATATTACTTTTTTAAAGAGAAAGTTACTAAAGTTTTTGATTTTCTTATAAAATATCGTTATTTAGTAGCTTTAATCTTATTTATTATTTTAGTTATATTTAAAGTTAGTGGTTCTTCTATTGGTGTTCATAATAATTATTTTCCAAGTGAAGGTAAAACTTCAGAAAGTGAAGTTTTGTTAGGAGAAAGTAGAGAGATTCGTTCTGATGAATGGATGGTTCATACACCTTATTATTTTTCACAATATTATAATAATTATCAAAAGAATAGTAATTTTATGAGTTTATCAGGACAAGATATGATTATTGGTTATAATGCTCCTATAAAAGATATTAGTCTTTTAGCAAAACCTCTTACTTGGGGGTATGTTTTCTTAGGAAATGAATATGGCTTATCTTTTTATTGGTGTTTAAAAATTATTATCTTTACTTTAGCAAGCTTTGAAGTATGTATGATTATTACTAAAAAGAATAAAGCTTTGTCAGTATTAGGGGCCTTTTTAATCTCTTATGCTCCTGCTATGCAGTGGTGGTTCGTTCCTCATATTTGCGATGTTTTCCTTTGGGGAACAACTTTACTTGCCTTAGGGTATCATTTCTTTACTGCTAAAAAAAGGTGGCTAAAAAATCTATGTACGATTCTTTTACCATTAGCAGCTTGTGTCTTTGTTTTAGCATTATTTCCTTCTTGTCAAATACCAGTTGGTTTAATTGCTATAACATTACTTGTAGTCTTTTTAGTTCGTGATAAAAATGATATTACTTTTAAGAAAAAAGATATTTTTAGAATTGTTTTTATGGCGATATTAGCTTTAATTATCTTAGGATATACAATTATTGGAAGTAAAGAAGCGATAGAATTACTATATAATACTGCTTATCCTGGGAAAAGAGTCTCATTAGGTGGTGATTATACTTTAGATAAAATATTTACTAACTTAACAACCTTATTTTTACCATATAAAGATAGTAATGTTTTAAATAACTGTGAAGTTAGTACTTTTATCCATTTTGCTCCATTCTTTTTAATGTTATTTCCTCTAATGAAAAGAAAACTAAAGCTTCATAAAGATAATAACTTATTAGTAGGTAAAACCTTATTTATTATTCTTATAATAGAAATATTCTTTATGTTAATTGGTATACCTGAAACTTTAGCGAAGATAACTTTATTCTCATATATAAATAGAATGGATATTGTCTATGGCTTTACTGCTACTTTATTTACTATTTATATGATTTATAATTTCTTTAAATATAAAGATTTAGTTACTTTAAAACAATTTATAATTGCTTTAGTAATTTATCTATTCTGTTATCTTTTATTTATTAATAAAGAAAATCTTTTGTATATGCCAATATATATATATTTATTTGAAATAATTGTTTTTGGAGTAATTTTAATTGCTATATATAATAGACGAAAATATTTTTCTTTAAGTTTAATCTTTTTACTATTAGTAATATCATCATTTACAATAAATCCAATTAGATTAGGAATAAGTCCTATTGAAGATCATGAACTAGTTAAAGCTTGCCAAAAATTAAATGAAGAAGATGAGGGATATTTCCTTACTACTAATAATATTCAAATTAGTTCTTTATTACTAGCTAATGGAGTTAAAGTAGTTAATGCAGTTAATTTTTATCCTGATATGGCTAAATGGACAGCTATTGATAAAGATAGGGAGCATGAATATGATTATAATCGTTATCTTCATTTTATGATAACTTTAAGTGATGATAATAAAACAGTGTATAATTTATTGCAAAATGATCTACTTGAATTAGAGCTTTCATTAAATGATTTAGCAAAATGGAAAGTTAAATATATAGTGACACCTACTAATATTGAAGAATTAAATTGGGATAAAAATATTGTTAGTTATGATTATATAGAAAATATAGAAGGCTATAGAATTTATAAATTAAATTGGAGGAATTAAGATGATGAAAATAATATGCTTAATTTTGGCACTTTTTACAGCTTTTAAAGCTCCTTATTACTTAAATATGACAAGTATTAATAATGTATTTATTATTCTAATAGCTGTTTGTTTATATTATTTTTATAAGCGACAAATTGTAAGGATAAGTAAAAGAAAGGGGATTTTTGCTTTTGTTTTCTCTTTTCTTTTTTCCTTAGCTTATACTATTGGTAAGTACTTTGAGCAATATAAAACTATTGATGGATTCAATTTTCTTGGTAATTATTTAAATTTGCTAGCTTTAACTATTTTTATCTTCTTTATTACAATTTTAATCTATACAAAATTAGAAACTAGTAATTTAATTAATAGATCAAAAGCTTTAGAAAAGAAGAAAAATTATCTTTTCCTTTTTGGTATTTTCTTACTAGTACTTTTACCTAGTTATTTAGCTTTATTTCCAGGGATTGTTACAGTAGATGGTTTTGATCAACTTTATATGGCTTATAATAATACTCTTACTGCTCATCATCCTTTAATTCATACTTTATTACTGAATTTATTTTATTCTTTTGGTAATTTATTTAATAATCCTAATTTAGGAATAGCTTTACTTTCATTCTTGCAGATGAGTTTACTTGCTTTAGCATTTACTTATACAATTTATATAATTTATAAATATACTAAAAATAAGTATTTAACTATTATAAGTATAGCATTCTTTATTATTTGTCCAATAAATTCTATTTTAATGATGTATATGACTAAAGATATTATCTTTTCAGTTTTCTTTTTATTATTTTTTGATTATACACTTATAATATTATTAGAACGTCCTATAACTAAGAGACCTTATATAATTTATTTAATATTAGGAATTCTTATGTGTTTATTTAGAAATCAAGGAATTTATATAGTAGTATTTTCTTTATTATTTACGATTATTTTTTATCGTTCTAAGAAATTAATATTAGTTTTAATACTAATACCTTTAATGACAATGGGAATTAATAAGTCATTAATATTAATAACTAATGCTAAAAGTGTTAAGACAGCAGAGATGTTAAGTGTTCCTATTCAACAGTTAGCAAGAGCATATAATTTAAATCCTGATAGTTTTACAAATGAAGATAAGAAAATTTTATATAAATATATAGAAAAGGAAAGTTTAAATGATTATATTCCTGAAATATCAGATCCTGTAAAAGCTAAATTTAATAATGACTATTTTAAAAAAGATAAAATCTCATTTATTAAATTATGGTTATCTATAGGATTAAGAAATAAAACAAATTACCTTGATTCTTTCTTATATGGAAACTATACATATTTCTATTTAGATGCTAAATTGCCTCATTGGGGTACTTTATTACCTTATAATGATACAGGAACTATAAGAGCAGAGGAGCTTTTTGATATAACATCTTCTTCTTATCTTAGTGATTTAAAGGAAGAGAAAGAACTAGATATATTAAATGCTACTTATCAAGATGATTTCTTACAAGGAATTACAGGTAGTCCGGCTTTAGGATTTATTATGTTATTATTTAGTGTTATTTATGGCTTTTATAAACGTAATTATCGTTTGTTAGTTCCATTATCTTTAATTTTGGGGATGTGGGGGACAATTATTTTAGGACCAGTTATTTCTATTAGATATGCTTATCCTTTAATACTTTGTGTTCCTACTTTAATAAGTGTTTCTTTTCTTTTGAATAAAGGGGATAAATAATTGAAAGAGTGTTATTATTATGTTACAATTTAGGTAGTTAGGAGAGAAGTATAATGAAAAAAAATGTAGAAAACAAATATAAGGATAAGAAAATAGCAGTATTAATTCCATGTTATAATGAAGCATTAACAGTAGAGAAGGTTATTAAAGATTATAGACGTGCTTTACCTGATGCAGATATTTATGTCTATGATAATAATTCTACTGATGGTACTGATGAATTAGCAAGAAAAGCAGGTGCTATAGTTCGTTATGAATATCGTCAAGGTAAAGGTAATGTTATTAGAAGTATGTTTAAAGATATTGATGCTGATTGTTATTTAATGATAGATGGTGATGATACATATCCAGCTGAAAATGCTAAAGAAATGTGTCAGTATGTCTTAGATGGTAAAGCTGATATGGTAATAGGAGATAGATTATCTAGTACTTATTTTACTGAAAATAAAAGAGCTTTTCATAATTTTGGTAATAAATTAGTTAGAAGTTTAATTAATCATTTATTTAAAAGTAATATAAGAGATATAATGACAGGATACCGTGCTTTCAGTTATGAATTTGTTAAGACTTTTCCTGTTTTATCTAAGGGATTTGAAATAGAAAATGAAATGACTATTCATGCTGTCTATAATAATTTTAAACTAATAGAAATACCTGTTAGTTATAGAGATCGTCCAGAAGGTAGTGTATCTAAACTTAATACTTATTCTGATGGTTTTAAAGTATTAATGACAATAACTAGATTATTTAAAGAATATAAGCCAACTATATTTTTTAGTTTTGTTGGTACTATCTTATTAATTTTAGCATTAATCTTTGGTATACCTGTATTTAGTGAGTTCTTTAAAACTGGTCTTGTTCCAAGATTTCCAACGTTAATATTTGCACTTATTCTTTTAATAATTTCTATTTTAATGTATATTACAGGTATTATTTTAGAAGTAGTTGCTAAGAAGAATAAACAGATATTTGAACTATTTTTAATTAGAACTAAGAGGGATAATAATGACTAAAGAAGATAAAACAGCAAAATTTGTTAAAAAAATTCTTAAGTTATTTCATATTAAATTAAGTTCTAAATATGAAAAGTTATGCATTCAAATATTTAAATTTGGGATTGTTGGAGGAGTGGCTTTCTTAATAGATTTTATATTTTTGTATCTATTTAAAGAATTTTGTCATTTTCCAGTTGTTCTTGCTAATACCTTATCTTTCTGTATTTCCGTTATTTATAATTATACAGCTAGTGTTAAATGGGTATTTGATGTCAATAAAGAAAAAAATGCTAAAAAGCAGTTTGTTATCTTTATCATATTCAGCGTTATTGGCTTATTAATAAATGATTTAATTATGTGGGTAAGTGTAGATTTTATGCATATTTATTATTTACTTGCAAAAATAATTGCTACTTTTGTAGTAATGGTCTTTAATTTTATTACAAGAAAAATGTTTTTAGAATAGAGGATTATTATGGATAAGATATCAGTTATTGTGCCTTGTTATAATGAAGAAGAAATGATTCCTATCTTTTATAAAGAAATTAGTAAAGTTATTAAGAAAATGAAAGAAGTTGAATTTGAATTATTATTTGTTAATGATGGATCAACTGATGATAGTTTTAAAGAAATGAAACAGTTATCTTTAGATGATAAGAAAGTTAAATATCTTTCTTTTTCTCGTAATTTTGGTAAAGAGGCAGCAATGTTAGCAGGACTTGAATATGCCAGTGGAGATTATATTGCTATTATGGATGTGGATTTACAAGATCCTCCTAAAATGTTAGAGACAATGTATAAAGAACTTAAAAGTGATTCTAACTTAGATTGTGTGGCTTTAAAAACTAATAGTCATGATGATTATGGCTTTATTAGAAAGTTCTTTACTAATCTTTTTTATAAAATTATCTCTAAGATGTCTAAGACAGAGATGGTTCCTGGAGCAAGGGATTTTCGTCTTATGTCTAGACAAATGGTTAATGCAATTGTTTCGATGGGAGAATATAATAGATATTCTAAAGGATTATTTAGTTTTGTTGGCTTTAATACTAAATGGTTAACTTATAAAATACCAGAACGTAAGGCTGGAAAGACAACTTGGAATTTTTTCAAACTTTTTGTTTATGCTATTGATGGTATTTTGGCATTTACAACAACGCCTTTAATAATTTCTGCTTTAATTGGTATTATTTTTTGTTTTATTTCTGTAGTTGCTATTATTTTTATTGTTGTTAGAACTTTGATATTTGGAGATCGTGTTGCAGGATGGCCTTCAATTGTTTGTATTATGTTTTTCTTAAGTGGTATTCAATTATTTTGTACAGGAATTAGTGGTGCTTATTTATCAAAGACATATACTGAAGTTAAGAAAAGACCTATTTATATTATTAAAGAAAAAAGTAATGACTTGTCAAACAGTTCGTTTTAGGTTTTTCTATTTACATGATATAGCAACTTGAAATGTATTTTGCAATGTGTTATCATAAATTAAAAGATAAGTAGTGTGGTAGTAATGAAACAAATAGATATTACATTGTATTCCAAAGAACTTAGATATCAAATTTATACTAGCATTCGTTTATAGATAGTTATCTAGGGTTGTTTAACTAGTATCTAAGTAATAAAATTACTTTCTTTTTCTATTATTTAAGAGCTGGATAGAAATATTTTGTTCTTTTTAGTGGTGTAAATTAGTTATATAACAAGTAGTATTAAAAAAAATAATATGAGAAAATTATTTATATAATGTCGAAAATATCGATATCTAATTTAAAGAAAAGAGTAAATAATATAAGTGGGAGGTAGTTTACAGTGAAGAAATTGTTATTAGAAACAAATCTTTCTAAAATATATATATTAACAATTATACTAGGATCAATTTTAATAGTAGGTGGATATTTTTCTTATGCTATGTTTACAGTTACTAAACAAAAGAATAATGCTGTAAGTATTGTAACAGGTAATTTAACTTATAAATTAGAAGTAGATGGAAGTGAGAGTAATACATTGACTGTTCCTGCTTCTAGTACTAAAACATTTACAGTTACTTTGAGTAATCCAAATAATAGAACAGCAAGATTTAATTTTTATTATAAAGGAGATTTACCTGATTCAGTTACTGCTGGATATAGGAAAGGTGATGGATTAAATATACCTCCTGATGAGGTGGGGATTAATTTATCGCAAAGTGGAGCGAGTGGATCTAGTAATGTTTATAGTATTAGAGTTACTAATAAATCAAATAATGAGATTTCAATTACTTTAGGAGTAGAAGTAGGACTTGATTATAATGATTTAACATTACCTAGTAATGGACATTTATTTGATGAAGTTGTAACGACAGGATTAGTATCAGAAATTGTAATTGAAAATTTAAATAATAGTAGTATTTATGATGATGGAGTAGATACTTTTATAAAAGGAGATGAACCAAATAATTATATATGGTATAGTGGTAAACTTTGGAGAGCTGTTTCTGTAAATAATAGTGAAAAAACAACAAAAATAATTACAGAAGATGATATTAGTTCGATTTCCTATAACGAAGAGGGAAATTCCGCTTTTGAAGGTAGTTATATGAAAGAGTGGTTAAATGATACAAGTGTCGATGGCTTCTTAGGTAATTTAAGAGATTATGAAAAGTTTATCGTAACAAATAGTTTATTTGATGCAACAATTGATTCAACATATATAGGAAGTATAGAAAGACCTAATGGAACTAGTGTAGTAAACTGTGCAGTAGGACTTTTAAATGCATATGAATATCAATCTAGTTATGATGAAAATTATGAAAATAGTTATCTAAATAATGGTCTTTCTTGGTATACTTTGACACCTTTTAGTAATGATCGAATTCGTTATGTAACATACAATAATGAATTAGGTAATATTTATTCATATAGTGTTGTTGGAATTAGGCCGGTTGTTAATTTAAAAAATGATATAAAAATTATTGATGGAGATGGAACGGAAGAAAATCCTTATCGTTTAGAAGGAGATAATGATACTAATTTATCGGGAACATTACTTAATACAAGATATAGTGGCGAATATATAAAATTTGGTACAGGGGATAATCTTTTATATCGAATAGTAAGTCATGAAGAAGAAGGATTAACTAAGATAGTTAGTGCTACACCTTTAATAAGTGGTAATGATTTCTTATATATGGCTTATGATAATAATTCTAGTGTTAATTTTGCAACTAATACGACAATTGGAGATTTTTTAAATAATACATATTTAAATACATATTTATTAACAGATGCTCAAGAAATGATAGCAGATAATACTACATGGTATTTTGGAACAATTGCTAGAGGAATTAATTATAAGTTAGCTAAGTATGCTGATGCTGATATGTCTAGTAAAGTAGATAAGCAAGCTGTAGCTAAAGTAGGGTTACTTAGAATAGGTGAGTTAATGGCAGGACAAGAAATAGTAGAAGAAATTGGTTTGCTATACTTAACTATTGATTATTGGGTATTAAATCCTTATAGTTTAGGAACAGTACGTTATGTTGATTCTTCATCTTATTCTGCTGATATAGCTCCTACAAATACAAAAGCTGTAAAACCTGCTTTCAATATTAAAGAGAGTGTTATTATTAAAGAAGGTAGCGGTACTAAAAACGATCCATTTATTTTAGCAAGTAATTAATATTATTAGAAGAAAATTACAAGTTTCTTGATGATATTTTAACTAGTAAAAGATAAATTTAATGGGCGACTAAAAGAAAATAGGTCGCTTTTTCTTTTGATTTTTAAAAATTCTCTATTTGCTTAATAACTCTTTTTATGAAAAAATTATAAACACTTAATAAGTTAAAAACTAATATAAAGATCTAAATTCTAATAGGGAAGAAATAGACTTTTTCCTTTTTCTATGATATTCTATATATAGCTAGAAAGGTAATTATACATTATGAAAGAGAAGTTAGTTAAAACTATACAAATCATTATTTTATTAAGTCCTTTTTTAGATATGGTGACAGCTTTTATGTTACAATGCCTAAATATTGATTTTACTATTGGAATGTTTTTTAGGTTTCTTCTTATTATTTTATCTTTTGGTTATTTAGTTTTTATCTATAAAGAAAATGATAAGAAATACTTATTACTTACTTTAGGACTTATTTTTATTTATCTTTTGTCTTTTGGGTTAATAATGTTTATTAATAAAGATTTTAATTCTTTATTGTATGAGTTGAAGAATGCGATTAAAACTTTCTATTTTCCAGTTTTGCTTATTACTTTTTATGCTCTTTTTAAAGAAAATAAAGATCTTATTACCTCTAAACATTTGGTTATTCTTTATTTAATTTATCTTTTAGGAATATTTATTCCTGATATTCTAGGTATTGGTTTTGATACTTATGAAATTAGTAAAACTGGAAGTATTGGCTTTTTTAATACTGCTAATGAAATTAGTGCAATTATTTCTATACTTATGCCATTTTTCTTATTATATCTTTTTAAGAAACATAATTTCTTTTTAACTATTATCTTAATTGCTATTTTAGTATATAATCTTTTAAGTATGGGGACTAAAGGACCTTTATTATCTTTTGCTATAATTATTTTTGTTATAATATTTATGTATATAATTTATTTAGCTCATGAAAAATTATATAAAAAATTAACTTATTTAGTTATAACACTTTTTATCTTTATTCTCTTTGCTTCTTTTTATCTACCAAGGACAGCTTTTTATCAAAACATAAAAATACATTTAGATTTCTTAGGAGTTGATAATGTTTTAGATGTTTTTAAAGATAAAGAATTATTTGATCATTTTGTATTTAGTTCGCGTCTTAAGTTTTTAGGTAATACATTTGATTCTTATGAAGAGGCTCCTATTCTATCAAAACTATTTGGAATAGGTTATATTGAAAACTACAATACCTCTTTAGAAAGTACTAAAATGATTGAAATGGATTATTTTGATATTTTATTTAGGCATGGTATACTTGGGTTTATTCTTTATATGAGTATTTATCTTTATTTCCTTATAAAGGCCTTTAAAATTAATAAAAAGTCTAAAAATATTCCTTATAAAGTTAGTTATTTCTTATCGCTTTTCTTAACAATAGTGTTAGCTTTTATTACAGGTCATGTCCTTCTTGCACCTGCTGTTAGTACTTTTGTCGTGTTGTTATTAATAAAAAAGGAGGAGAAGTATGCGTAAATTAGTATTTATTATTATTAATTACAATGATTATAAGACTACTAAAAGATTAATTGATAATATTAAAGATTATTCTGTTATTGATAAAATTTATGTAGTAGATAATAATTCTACAGATGATTCTTATAAGAATTTAAAAAAACTTGAGGATAAACATTTAGAAGTTTTGAAAACTCCTCATAATGGCGGTTTTGCTTATGCTCTTAATTTTGGTGGAAAAAAAGCAATTGAGGAATTTAAGAAAGTAGATATTATTTTTTCTAATTCTGATATTATTATTAATAGTAATGAGAATATTGAAATGTTGAAAAAGTCTTTAGCTAAAAAGAATGTTGGATTAGTTGGTCCTGTTATATATGAGTTAAAAACTATTAATAGAGGTTGGATGATTCCTACTCCTAAACAAGAAATATTAGGAAACTTACCTTTAATTGGAAGAAGATTTTTAAAGAAAATAAAGTATCCTGAAAAACATTATAAAGGTGAAAATACTAATGTGGAAGTGATATCCTTTTGTTTTTTTCTAATTAAAAGTGAAGTTTTAGAGAAAATAGATTTTTTTGATGAGAATACTTTTCTATATTATGAAGAAAATATCACAGCAGCTAAATTAAAACATACACAATATGAGATTCTTGTTAATAATGAAGTTGCTATTATTCATGATCATTCTGTTAGTATTGATAAGAGTATTAATTATATAAATAAATTTAAAATATTAAAGAAGAGTCAACTTTATTTTGAAGAACAGTATAATAATGCAACTAAGATGAATTTGTTTTTTCTTCGTTTTACAGGTAGACTTACATTAATAACATTATATATTAGATTGTTTTTTAAAGGAGGATTAAAAAAATGAAGGGAATAATATTAGCAGGAGGAAGTGGGACAAGACTTTATCCTTTAACTGAAGTAACTAGTAAACAGTTATTACCAATTTATGATAAGCCTATGATTTATTATCCACTTTCTTTATTAATGCAAGCAGAGATTAGAGAGATTTTAATAATATCAACTCCTAAAGATTTACCACGTTTTAAGGAATTATTAGGTAATGGTGAGAAATTTGGGATTAGCCTTTCTTATAAAGAACAGCCAAGTCCTGATGGTTTAGCGCAAGCTTTTATTTTAGGAGAAGATTTTATTAAAGATGATACTTGTTGTATGGTTTTAGGAGATAATATTTTTTATGGTCCTAATTTAAAAGGAGAATTGTTAAAAGCTAAAGAGAAAGCTAAGGGTTCCTATGCAACAGTTTTTGGTTATCATGTTCATGATCCTGAACGTTTTGGAGTTGTAGAATTTTCAAAAGATGGGAAAGCTCTTAGTATTGAAGAAAAACCAGTGAAACCTAAAAGTCATTATGCTGTAACAGGACTTTATTTTTACGATAATACGGTTATTAAAAAAGCTCATAGTTTAAAACCATCAGCAAGAGGGGAATTAGAAATAACTGATTTAAATAAACTTTATTTAGAAGATGGCAAATTAAACGTAATTACTTTAAACGAAGGGTATGGATGGTTTGATACAGGAACTTTTAAAAGTTTATTTTCAGCTACTAATTTTGTAGCAACGATACAAGAACATCAAAATATTACGATTTGTTGTCCTTTTGAAATTGCATATAAGAATGGTTGGTTAGATAAAGAACAAGTTTTAAAACAAGCTAATTTGATGAAGAAAAATACTTATGGTAAACATTTAATGGAAATAACTGAAGAAAGATAGGTGATAAAATGTTAGAAGTTAAAAATATTACTAAATACTATGGTACTAATAAAGCAGTATCTTCCTTATCATTTTCTGTTAAAGATGGAGAGATTTTTGGATTACTTGGGGAAAATGGAGCAGGAAAAACAACAACATTTCGAATAATTATGGGATTAATTGAAGCTAATGAAGGAGAAGTTTTATTAGATGGTAAAAAAATTGATTATAATTTAACCGATAAAATTGGCTTTGTAACAGAAGAGAGAAGTTTACTTACTAAACTTACTGTTTTAGAGCAACTAAAGTTTTATGGAGTTTTAAAGGGAATGAATGAGCAACTAATCGAAAAGGATATTGATATGTGGTTAGAAAAATTTGAGATTACTAGTTATAAAAATAGAAAAATAAAAGAGCTATCTAAAGGTAATCAACAAAAGATTCAGTTTATCTCTGCTATTATTAATCATCCTAAATTATTAATATTAGATGAACCTTTTACAGGACTTGATCCTATAAATGTTAAATTAATGAAAGAAGCTATTTATGATTTACAAAAAGAAGGTTGTTCTATTATCTTTTCATCACATCAAATGGAGTATATTGAAGATTTTTGTGAAAAGTTAGTTATCTTAGTAAAAGGTCATCCTGTAGTTAGTGGAGATTTAAAAACGATTAAGGAAGAGTTTGGTATTAAAAATATTATGTTAAGAGGAGATGATTTACCTCTTGATAAAATTAAAAAGATTAAAGGTGTTCTAGGAATTACAAAGGTAAAAGGAGAGATTGAAGTAAAAATAGAAGATAAAGTCATCGCTCCTAAGATTTTCTCTTTAGTAAAAAACTGCAATATTACTAAATATGATGTAGTAGAACCTACCTTGAATGAAATATTTATTGCAAAAGTAGGAGGTATTCATGAATAAAAAGTTTCTTTATTTGACAAAAGTTAGTTTACGAAAAAAAGTTAAATCTAAATGGTTTGTTATTACTAATATAATACTTGCAGTAGCAATTATTCTTCTTTTAAATATTAATTCTCTTATTACTTTTTTTGGGGGAGATTTTGATAGTAAGACTAATATTATTGTTATTGATAATAATACTGATAGTTATGATTTATTTAAACAAAATATTAAAACTTATGCTAAAGATTTAAATAGTTCAGAAGATGATTTAAAAATAACTGTTAAAGAGACTGATAAGTCTAAGAAAGAAGTTAAAAACAATTTGAGGGATGAAGATATTTTAGTAGAGTTAAATGATAGTGATAAAGAATATCTTACAGCAGTTATTACTTCTAATAAAAAAATAGATACTTTAACTTATCAGGTTTTACAAACTAGTTTAAATGCTACTAAAACTAGTCTTGGTATGACTATTAATAATATAGATCCTAATATTTTATCTAGTATTTCTGCTCCTGTTTCTATAACTAGAGTGGCTCTTAATGAAGATAATAATGTTGATGAAAATATGTCTTTGATTATGGGAAGTGTTTTTCCAACTGTTATTTTACCGTTTTTTATGCTTACTTTATTTTTAATTCAAATGGTAGGAGGAGAAATATGTGAAGAGAAGACAACACGTAGTATGGAAATAATTATTTCTAATGTTTCTCCTAAACAACATCTTTTATCAAAAATATTAGCTAGTAATATCTTTGTTATTTTTCAAGGTTTACTTTTAATAATTTATGCTGTTATTGGTTTTCTTATCAGTACTAATATGTTAAGTAGCGGTTTATCATTACCAAGTGATGTTACATCTATTTATGATAGTCTTGTAACAACAGGCTTTATTGATAAACTAATTTATGTTATTCCTTTAACATTAATCTTAATAGTGTTATCATTTATCGCTTATTCTATTGTTGCAGGTATTCTTGCTTCTATGACCGTTAATATTGAAGATTTTAACCAATTACAGACACCTTTAGTACTTTTATCTTTAGGAGGTTATTACTTAGCTATAATGGCAGGTATGTTCAATGGATCATTTCTTATTAGGATATTATCATATGTTCCTTTTCTTTCTTCATTTGTTAGTCCTAGTCTTTATATGATGGGAGAAATTGGCATAATTGATATCATTATTTCTATTATTGTTTTAATTATCTTTATTTATATAATCTTACACTTTGGTATTAAAGTATATAAAGTAGGAATACTTAATTATTCTAATGAGAAAATATGGAGTAAGTTCTTTAAAGCTTTTAAAAGTAAAGATATATAAATTTATCTTTTTATGATAATAGTTGCAGTTTGTTAAGAGAATTCCTAATCCTTTATTAACTGATAGACATAAAGCTTATATAATTAGTTATATAGAAAAAAGAAGAGATATTATTATAAATATAGTAAGGGGTGTAGACATTGAATAATGAAATGTGGTTAATTTGGAAAAATTCTAAAACAAGAAGAAGATATAAGATTGGAATTCTTACTTGTAGTAAGCAACAATATATTTTTAAATATGATAATCCTGAATTAGATGATGCTAGAAAAAGTGGATTTGAATTTTTTCCAGGATTTGAAGATATTTATAAAGAATATATTAGTAAAGAGTTATTTGCAAACATTGAAACTAGATTACCTAATCCTGCTAGACCAGATTATCTAGAGATTTTAAATGTTTATGGTTTAGAAAAAGATTCTACAAAATTAGAAATTTTAAAAGCTACTAAAGGTAGACTATTAACTGATAACTATGAGTTTGTTTCTGCTTTTGATAAAGTTAAAGTACAGTTTGATGTTGCTTTTACTAGACATTGTTTTGATGTTAAAAAATGTTTAAAATTAATAAGTGTAAATGATAAATTATTATTAGAGTTAGAACCTGATAATTTATATGATGAATATGCAATTAAAGTAGTTCTTAATAAAAATAATAAATATTATCATTTAGGATATGTTCCAAGATATTATTCTAAAGAACTAACTCAATTATTAAAAGATAATGTAGAGTATTCAGCTATGGTACAGAGTTTAAATTTTGAAAGTAAAATTAATGATGAGGATATAAGTGTAGTTGTAAAGTTAATTTTTAGTTAAAATTATTAGAATAAAGAGACAATATGTTTTTATGATATGAAAGAAAGATCAAAGAGATATTATAAAAGTAGTCTCTTTTTCTTTATAACTTGATTATTTTGTGATAGACTAAGTATAGAAGGATTGATGAAGATGAAGAAGATTGTAATTATTGGTTGTGGTAATGTTGGATTAGCTTATTTAAAGAAACTGTGTATGACTGATATGGCTCTTAATATAAGTTTAATAGATATAGATGAAGAGAAGTTAAATGGAGAGATTCTTGATTTAGAGCAGTCTTTGGTTTATAGAAATAATAATATAAATATAAAGCTTGGTACTTATAGAGAAGTTGATGATGCTGATATTGTGGTAATAACTGCGGGTGTTAGTCAATCTACGAATGATAGAATGAGTGATTTATCTAAAGCTAATAAGATCATAGTTGATATTACTAAAGAGCTAAGAGAAACTGCTTTTAAGGGTATTGTTTTAGTGGCATGTAATCCTTTAGATGTTATTACTGAATTAATTGCACATTATACAGATTATTCTTATAATAAAGTAATAGGTACAGGTTGTATGCTTGATACAGCAAGATTGAGATCACTTATTAGTAAGAAAATAAATGTTAAGCCTACTGATATAAATGTTTATGTTTTAGGAGAACATGGTAATAGTCAGTTTGTCGCTTGGAGTAATGCTAATATTGGTCTTGAAAATCTTAGTAAATTTTTAACAGATGATGAGAAAGAAGCTTTAGAAGAAGAAACAAGAAAGATGGGAAGTGTTATTGTTAAACATAAGGGATATACAAATGAAGGAGTAGCATCTTGTTTACTAGAACTTACCTTATGTATTCTTAATGATTTGAAGAAGGTTTATCCTGTTTCAAATTATAATACGACTTATGATACATATCTTTCTACACCTTGTATTATAGGTAAAGATGGTATTGAAAGAGTTGTTAATATAAAATTAACTAATGAAGAGGAAGAAAAGTTAGAAGATTCTAGTATTGTCATTAAAGAAGCTCTTGATAAAGTATTACCAAGAGAGTTGTATTAGAGGAGGTTTTGATATGGCAAATTATATATTTTTAGTAGTTATTTTCTTATTTATGGCTATTGAAGCTGTTTGTTCTTATAAGTTTTTTCGGTTAAAGAAAATTAAATTAGGAATATTTTCTACACTATATTTTTTAGTAACCTTAATTCTTACACTTAGTTATTTTTCTGTTCGTGATATGTTAAAAGAAAATGAACTTGAGAGTTTAATAAGAGGGGTTACGGATGTTAATTTGTTTGCAATTGCTATTTTGGTTCTTAATATTTTAATGATTGTTATAAGTACTATTAGCTATGTTAAAGTAATAGAGTGGGAAAGAGCTAAGAGAGATAAAAAAAAGGAGGAGAAATCATAAGATTTCTTCTTCTTTTTCTATTTCTTTTTCCTTTATATTATTATGTTCATGATAATTAATTCCTTTAATGTTACAATAAGTATCTAAATCATCATCAACATCAATAATTTTATATATTTCATCAAAAGATGTATCACCACTTAATATCTTTAAAAGACCATCCTGTAACATTGTAATAACATCAGAACCGTAAACTAACTTATTCAAATCTTTTTTCTCTAATTCTTCTTCGTTTAAAGCATTTCTTATTTCATCATTAATAAGTAAAACTTCTTGAATGGCGATACGACCTTTATAACCTTTATTACATTTAGGACAACCTTCAGGATTAGCATTATAGATTTTATCTACATCTTTATCTAAAGCATATTTAAATACCTTTTTTTGATAAGGGGTTGTTTCTTCTAATTTTTTACATGAAGGACATAATTTTTTAGCTAATTTTTGAGAAATAATTCCTGATAGAGCACTAGATAATAAGTATCTTTCAACATTCATATCTAGTAATCTTTCAATAGTACTTAAAGAGTTATTGGTATGGATTGTAGATAAAACTAAATGTCCTGTAATAGAAGCACGAACGGCAATTTTAGCTGTTTCACTATCACGAATCTCACCAATTAAAATAACATTAGGGTCTTGTCTTAAAATAGATCTTAAAACAGTAGCAAAGTCAAGACCAATTTCACTATTAACTTGTACTTGGTTTAAACCTTCAAGATTCATTTCGATTGGATCTTCAACTGTAATAATATTGGTTTCGGTTTTATTTAAAACTTGTAATATTGAGTATACAGTTGTACTTTTACCAGAACCAGTCGCTCCTGTTATTAAGATAATACCATTAGGTTCTGCAATCATCTTTTTTAGTTTAACAAAGTTATCATCATTAAATCCTAAAGATTCAATACCTTCTAAACTTCTACTATAGTCTAGGATACGGATAACACATTTTTCTCCTTCGTTAGTAGGAAGAGTAGAGACACGGGTTTCGAGATTTATTCCTTTAATTACACCTTTAATAGAACCATCTTGAGGTAATCTACTTTCGGTAATGTTCATATTAGCGATTAGTTTAATTCTTGTAATCAAATTACGCTCATATATCTTAGGAATTTTTGTATAATCTTGTAAATCACCGTCTACTCTAATTCTCACCATTAAATAATCATCACGGGGATCAAAGTGAATATCACTAGCTCCAGCTTTAGAAGCATAGGCAATAATATCATCGACAACATTAACTACAGGTATCTTTGTCATATCGTACGTTACCAAAGATATCAACCCCTTTACTTTATTCTTATCTTTTACTATAATATATTATATATTAAGAATAGCTTAATTACAAGAGGTGAAGTTTGTGAAAAAGAAAAAAATAGTAAATGAAAAAGGCTTTATGCTTGTAGAAACCTTAATTGTAAGTGTATTTGTCATGGGTATTTTTACGTTATTATACACAAATTTTTTCCCTCTTATTGGTGAATATGAACGTTATCGTAATTATGATTCTGTAGAAGCTACATATATTGCTCATTGGGCTAGAATGATAGCTTTAAAGGGGTTACCTGATTCTATTTATAATGAAGTAAATACTACTGGTTATAAAGATATTAGTGATTGTAATTTGTATACAGAACGGGATGGTATTACTTCTTGTGGTGGTTTTAAAACTGTTAATAATGTCTCTAAGATTTATTTAACAACTTATTCTACAGTTAAATTTAAAAATTATGTTAAAGATAACTCTAGTTATGATAGAAATTTTCAGGAATATATTGCTTATTTACCTGCTTATAGTAAAAATACTAATAAAACTCCTGCCAATGGTTTTTATAGAGTAATTGTTGAGTATGTTTCTAATAATGCCTATAAATATGGAACAATGGAGGTATCTAGATGAAAAAGTTAAATAATAAAGGGATTACAGCAGTTGAATTATTAGTTTCTTTTGTTATTATATCGGCAATTGTTGTTAGTATGTTTGATTTAATTATGAATTATCGGAATAGAGAACAAATAGAGGAATTTAATAATGAAGTAATAAGTTTTAGTAATAATTTACAAAAAGAAATTCAAGATGATTTAATAAAAGGACATCTTGTTTCAGTTACTAATTTAAGTGGTGATAAACATAAAGCTACGTTAGTATTTGAAAATTATCAAACTACTATTGAAATAAAACCTGATTTAGGAATTATTAGTTATGGAACGAGTGGAAATATTATTGATTATGAAATACCTGCTATTGCTGATTTAACTTTAAGTCCTGATTCTTCTATTGAATATATTGAAGCTAGTAATGGATATTTAAAGATCACTATTATATTAAATCATCCTAATTTTAATGAAGAGACATATTCTTTTATGATTAATAGTCCTATTAATTATATTTATTAGAAAATAAGATAAAGGCTAAGAGCTAAAGCTGTTTCGATAATTCTTCCTAAAAAGAAATATTTATAGCTTAGATCTTGGTCTTTTAAATTATTAATAACTTGTAAGTGAACAGAGAAACTTCCAAAAGTAATGAAACTTAATATTATTAATCCTTTTAATTCTTCATTTAAAACTAGACTAGTACTTGCTACTTTACTAACACCACTAGTTAAATCTAATAGTCCTGTAATGATTGTTTCGAAGAAGATATTAACATGAAAAAAAGAAGTTATTAGTTTACTTAAAAACATAAAGAAAGTAATAGATCCTAACATAAAAATGACAACTTTAAGAGCATCATTAATGGCAAGAGGTAAACTTGAAAAAAAATCTTGTTTTTTATTTAAAATTATCTTTTTAGATGAGGTTATTTCTTTAGGTCTTAATATTATTCCTAATATTATATTAGCAAGTATTTGAATAATTAAAATTTTATAAGCAAGGCCTAGATTATTTAAAACTATACCACAAGTACCAAGAACAAATAAAGGATTAGCAAAATGGGTAAAAGTTAGTAAATAATTAGCAGAATTTTTTGTAATAAGACCTCTTTTATAAGTATCAGCGATATATTTAGAACCACTAGGAAAGCCTGAAATAATACTAATTAAAATAATAAATGAGCTTATTCCTTCAAGATGGAATACTTTTTTTATTAAAAAATTTAACTTATTACTTAATTTTTCAGCAATTCCTAAATATAATAATAAAGAAGCCAATACGAAGAAAGGAAAAATAGAAGGAAATAGTTTTTCTTTAAATATATTAATACTTGTAATTCCACTTTCAATTATAAGGCTAGGATTAATAAAAATTCCTAGATAAATAAAGAAAATAATTAATACTGCTAATAACTCTTGATATTTTCGTTTCATAAATTAACCTCTTTTGATATAATGTTATAGTAAAGGACTGATGCTATGCTTAATAATATTTATTTAAAAATTAAGAAATTTATGAAAGAAAATTATAAAAGTATTATAATTTTGCTTATTTGTTATTTTGTTTTTACTTTTCCCTTACCATATTATATTTATGCTGGGGGAGGAACTATTAATATTGATGATCGTCTTTCTATTGCTAATACTAAAGCTAGTGAAGGAACATTAAATTTTGCATATGTTAAAGAATTAAAAGGTAATGTTGCAACTTTTATTTTGGGTAATATTATTCCTTTTTATGATGTAGAAAAGCAGGAAGATGTTTCTTTAGATGAAGATGAAACTAGTGAAGATATTATGTTTAGAAATAGAATATATTTAGAGAATGCTAATCAAACTGCTATTATGTTAGCGTATCAAAAAGCAGGTAAAGAGGTAAGTATTAGTGATAAACATTTTTATGTTATTTATGTAGAAGATAAAGAAGATAATGGTTTAAGAGTAGGGGATGAGCTTTTAAAAGTTAATGGCAAAGAGATTTTGGATATTAATGATTATACTAAGGAAATTCAAAAGTATAATATAGGTGATGAAGTAAAGGTGACTGTTAAAAGAAATGATCAAGAAAAAGAAGTAAGTGCTACTGTAAAGAAAGGCGAAGATGGTAATAAATTAACAGGTATTTCTGTAAGTACTATTTATGAGTATAAAACAGATCCTAAGATAGAACTTAATTTTAAAGATAGTGAAGGAGGACCTAGTGGTGGGTTAATGTTAACTTTAGCTATTTATGATAGATTAACTGATGATGACTTAACCAATGGCTTAAAAATAGTTGGAACAGGAACAATTAGTAGTGATGGAACAGTAGGAGAAATTGGTGGAGTTAAATATAAGTTAAATGGAGCGGTAAAAGCTAAAGCAGATCTTTTCTTAGTACCTAAAGGAGATAATTATAAAGAAGCTTTAAAAGAAAAAGAGAAGAACGATTATGATATTGAAATTAAGGCAATAGGAACATTTGATGAAGCTGTATCTTATTTAGAGAGTTTAAAGTCTTAAAAAAAGTCACGGAATAAAATTACAAAATTTCACGGAATGAAAAACAGAAATTTCACGGAATACAATTGATTTAATTAACTAATTAATTAATTAATTAATTAATTAATGTATAATCATATTATACGAGGAGGCTAATTATGGAAATACAAAACTATAAGAAAAGAATAGTTGATGAAAAAATAGAAAGATATTTAAAACTATTTGGTGCAGTGTGTATAGAGGGGCCAAAGTATTGTGGTAAAACTTGGTCTGGGAGATATCATGCAAAAAGTGAGAGTTTACTTTATACTAAAACCGGAGGAAAATCTAATGAGGTTGAACTTGCAAAAATATCGCCAGAAATTATTTTAGAAGGAGAAAAACCAAAACTTATTGATGAATGGCAAGAAGCAACTAACTTATGGGATGAAATAAGATATGATGTTGATAGAACTGGATTAAAAGGACAATATATATTAACTGGTTCATCAACACCAAAAAGGGATGGTATATCTCATAGTGGAGCAGGAAGATTTGGGAAAATACAACTAAGGACAATGTCTTTATATGAATCAGGTGATTCAACAGGAGATATATCATTAAAAGATATATGTGATGGTAAAAAAATATCAAAAGCAACTGGAGAGGTTGATTTAAGAAAACTTGCCAATTTAATTATAAGAGGATGATGGCCTGGTAATTTAAATTATTCTAGTAATGATGCAAGAAAATCGGTAAATGAGTATATTAACTTAATAATTGATGATGATTTATTTAGATTGGATGGGATTAATAGAGATAAACATAAGGTAAAATTATTATTAAAATCTCTTGCAAGAAATGAAAGTACAACTGTTACCAATGCTACTTTAAAAAAAGATATAAAAGAAATAGATAATGAAGATATTGATATAGATACAGTAGCATCTTATTTAAATGCTTTAGATAAATTATTTTTATTAGATAATGATGAACCATTTTCGATTAATATTAGGTCAAGTGTAAGAGTTAAGCAAGCGAAAAAAAGACATTTTGCAGATCCTTCAATTGCTTGTGCACTTTTGAATTTAACAGAAGAAAAACTTATCAATGATTTAGAAACATTTGGTTTTTTATCTATAAGGAAAGTGCGTTTTTTGGATAAAAATCAAATTTATGTATTGACGAACATATATTTTATATAGTAAACTTGAATTACAAAAGGAGGTTCGTCATATGAAAATATATAGAGCATATAAATTTAGGTTATACCCAACAGAAGAACAAAGAATATTAATACATAAAACTTTTGGATGTAGTCGTTTTGTCTATAACTATTATTTAAATTATCAAAAAGAAAATGGAGTACAGAAATCATTTAATTTATGTAAAGATTTAAAAGAGCTAGAAAAAAGTCAT
>CASDWO010000011.1 GCA_949284575.1 uncultured bacterium | reverse complement strand
TACAAGTAATCCAAGTACTACAAGTAAAATGGAGAAAAAATAATTATCCATATATTCCCTCCATCTAGATTAAGTAAACACCTAAATCTAATTCTATTGTAGTTTTATTTCTATTTAATGTCAAGAAAAAGAAAAGACCAATATGGCAATCGCATAAAAAATAATATGTAAAAAATGGTACAATATATTTTTTAAGTAAATAAAATCATGTATTCTTATAATATGAGGATGTGTGAGATATGAAAAGTTTATTTAATCATTTTGAAGTTTTAGAAGATCCAAGAGATATTAGAGGTAAAAAACATGAACTAATTAATATTATAATAATGACTATATATGGCATTTTATGTGGCTATACTGATTTTACTAATCTAGCAGATTTCTTAAAAGTACATGAGGATTATTTTAATGAACTATTACAACTTGAAAATGGTACACCTTCTCATGATACTTTATCAAATGTTTTTAAAGTTATTGATTCAAAGAAATTTATGGAACTTTTTATAGAATGGATTAAGGATATTGTTAAAGATAAAGGTATGCATTTAAGTATTGATGGTAAAGCTATTAAAAGTGCAAGAGATAAAGCTAATGGTGGTAATACTCCATATATTGTTTCTGCATTTTTAAGTGATATTGGTCTATCTATAGGGCAATTAAAAGTAGATGATAAATCAAATGAAATAACAGCAATACCAGAACTTATAAAACTAATAGATATAAAAGATAAAGTTATTACTATTGATGCTATAGGTACTCAAGAAGATATTTGTAATCTTATTACATCTAAAGAGAATAAAGGGCATTTTGTTTTAAAAGTTAAAGATAATCAAAAAGATTTAAAAGATGACATCAAAACATATTTTGATTTAGGATTAAAAGATGATTCTTTAGATATTGCAATTGGAGAAACCAACTGGGAAAAAGACCATGGAAGACTAGAAAAAAGAAAATATTATTTATCATATGATATTGAATGTATCCATGATAAAGACAAATGGAAATCAGTTAAGGCTATAGGTAGAATTGATGTTATTAAAGATGAAAACAATATAAAAACTACAACTACACATTATTATATTTTAAGTAAAGCCTTTGATTTAGATACTTTTATAAAAATAACTAGAGAACACTGGAATATTGAATGTTCACTTCATTGGAGACTTGATGTTATTTTAGATGAAGACCATTCTAGAAGTCATGTTGGTAATTCTATTGAAAATTTAGCCACTATTAGAAAGATAGTTTTTAATCTTGTTAAACTAGATAAATCTATGGGAGAAAAACTTACTATGAAACAAAAAATGACACGTTATATAAGTGATTTCAGAAATATTGAAAACCTCATATTTAATGTCATTCCTTGTATTTGATTATCTTTACGTCAAATTTTTATGCGATTACCTTAAAAGACCAAGAAAAGACATCTTGGACAAATAATTAGCTAACTTTTACATTTATTTTAGGTTTTGTAATCTCATAATCTTCTAATGGATATGTTAGAGAATCTTGTAATCTTTTAGCAACCATAAAATTATAACCAGTACACCTAATAGCTCTAGTATTTGCATCTATACTATGAACTTCACGTTCAAAACTAGGAGAAGATAATAACTGCGACATAGAAGAAGAGTTTTCTCTAACTAAAGCTTTAAACACATCACTAGTATACTTAGTAATTCCATCAATCTGTATTGAACTAAAATAAGATTCTAAAATACGCTTAGTTCT
>CASDWO010000010.1 GCA_949284575.1 uncultured bacterium | reverse complement strand
TTACTATGGTTATTTTATTAATATTATTATACTACAATTCTTGAGGTTTTTCCTTATTTTATGCCTAAAAAAGTGAATCTGTGGATAACACATTTTCACTTTTTTCTTGTCAAGTATTTTTTTCACCGAAACTCAAATATTCTGTTCGAAGTGCAATAACAGGATCTTTTTTACTAGCCATTTTTGATGGAATAAAACCACTCAAAACTGTTAAAGAAACACTTATAATTAAAAGAATAAGCGCATGAATTGGATTAAGATTAGCAACATTAGGAAGATCTGCTAGACTTTCTATTAAAGAATTAATTGGGAATGTTAATAGATATGCAATAACAAGTCCTAACACACCACTACATACTCCAATAATAAATGTCTCTGCATTAAATACCCTTGTTATATCTTTCCCTCTAGCTCCTAATGCTCTTAAAATACCAATTTCTTTAGTTCTTTCTAACACTGAAATATAAGTAATAATTGCAATCATAATACAAGATACAACAAGAGATATAGATGAAAAAGCAATTAATACATAAGTAACAGCATCCATGATACTACCTGATAAACTACTAATCAAAGAAGCATAATCAGTATATAAAACTTGAGTATCAGCATTTTTTTTATCGTTATAATTGTCTAAATAATCAGTAATATAATCTTTAGTCTCAAAGTCTTTTGGATAAATATATATAATAGCAGGCATAACATCTGCTCCTAGCACTCCTAAAATATTATCTTTAGTAACTGTAGAATTAGCTTCATCAAATTCTTGTCCTGTTAAAACATTATAATCTACCTGCTTTTGATACTCAACAATTTCACTATCTTTATTTTTATTAATTATTTCATTAACTAAAGCTGAATTATAGTAAATTCCAAACTGTGTTAAAGAACTTTTATCTTCTTTTCCTCTAATAATAGCAGAAACTTTAACTGTAATAACATCATCACTATTATACATTTTTTCATAATCGGTACTAGGAACAAAGTGATTATTTATCTTATCATAATAAATATCATTAGGAATAACTTTAAACTCTTTATTTAAAATATCATCAAAAGATATCTCATCACTTGCATCAAATCCAAGTTGTTCCAATGTACTACTATCAAGTTCATTACGAGAATTAACAGCAATTACAACAGAAGGAGTATCTTTATCAATAGATCCTGCCAAGATATCATAATTATCTTCTAACATACTCTTACCATCAACTTTATCAGCATAAAGACTCCAACCCATAACTCCTGTCATAGATGTTGTTGACATACTATAATTTGTACTAGTTGGAACTAACCCATAAGTACCATCATCTTTCTTTGTAACAACATTTAAAGTTGTACCATATTCATAAGAAATGGCACTAACATTATCCTTATTCATAGATTCTATATAATCTATATAATCACTATTAATATTATTAACATGCATCACTGCATTCATAGCATTTTCACGAGGATAAACAACTTTTTTATTAGCGTACTTTTTATGTTCCTTATTACCTTCTATCATCTGTTGCATAACTTCTTCATCTACATCCATCGCTTGTGTACTAATAGTAATAGGCATCTGTGATAAAGTATCTTCTTCATATTCATCTATTTTAATTTGAAAACCATTAGATAAAGAAAGTATTAAAGCAATACCAATAATACCAATAGATGCTGCAAAAGATGTTAAAAAAGTTCTCCCCTTTTTAGTCTTAATATTATTAAAAGAAAGTTTTAAAGCTGCTCCATATCCAAGTACAGTCTTTTTAATAGTTAACTTTTCTTTAGAACTCTTCTTATCATTAACAGGATTACTATCACTTAAAATCTTTCCATCTTTAAGTTCAATAATACGAGTTGCATAATCTTTAGCAAGCTCCGGGTTATGAGTAACCATAATAACTAACTTATCTTTAGCAATTTCCTTAATTAAGTCCATTATCTGCACACTAGTAACAGAATCTAAAGCTCCAGTAGGTTCATCTGCTAAAATTATCTCAGGATCATTAACAAGTGCCCTTGCAATGGCAACCCTTTGCATCTGTCCTCCAGATAACTGATTAGGTTTCTTATGAGCATGATCACGAAGTCCAACCTTATCTAAAGCATCAAGTGCCTTCTTTCTTCTATTTTTCTTTTTATAACCACTAAGTATTAGAGCCATCTCTACATTTTCTAAAATAGTAATATGACTAATTAAATTATAAGACTGAAAAATAAAACCAACACAGTTATTACGGTAATAGTCCCACTCTACACTTTTAAACTCTTTAGTACTTTTATTATTGATAATTAAATCACCACTATCATATCTATCAAGTCCTCCAAGAATATTTAAAAGAGTTGTCTTACCACTACCGCTACTTCCCAAAATAGCGACAAACTCACTCTTTCTAAACTTTAAACTAACATCATTTAAAGCATGTTGCACAAAATCCCCTGTCTTATAACTTTTATTTATATTTTTTAATTCAAGCATAAATTTCTCCTTCACAATAACTATTATATAACAAAATGTAATATTTTTATTTTATTTTTCTAAATATAATGTTAAAATTAAGGAAAGGGAGGGATTATTATGGTAAGAAAAACATATAAAAGCTTAATCCCTCTATGGCAATACTAAGTTTTGTATTGCCTTTTTTTGTGGAGGAGTATATGAAAACAGTATTTGATTATCAAAGAGAAATTTTTAGTGAATTAAAAGAAAACGAATATATAACTATTAATGAATTGAAAAAGAAAATAGGAATACCTTCATACCAAGAAAAAAGTAATTTTCTAGAAGCCTTATATAATTTAGAATTAAAAGAAGTTATCTACAATGTAAGTAAAGGCACTTATACCTTATTCCCAAGTGATTTATACAAAGTTGACTATGTAATTCCCATTTCTAAAGGATTACACTTAAGAAGATCTAAAGTAACAATAGATCAAAACATTAATAAAGGAAAAGTAATTTTACCAGAAGATATAGTTATTGTAACTAATGAAAAAAATCCTAAAGTAATTAAAACATTAGGAAGAAGTATGTTTTTCTTTAAAGATTATCTTTTAAAAGAACTAGAACAAACAAATCTAACTTATAAACAAATTAAACACCTTGCTATAGCAAGAAACGGGGAAAAGATAACTGAACTAAAAGATTTATTACATAATCTTGAAAAAGAAGGAAAAATTTACTCTCAAAATAAAACTTTTGAGAAATGGCCTAATAACCTTGCTTTAACTAAATTAGAAATAGATAACAATAATAGATTATATTTTACTTTAGAAGAAAAAAGATATTATAAAGAAGGCGAAGAACTTAATAATGCAATAGAAGGAGATATTATTGCTGTATCAAGAAGAGGAAAACGTATTATAAAAATTATTGAAAGAACAAAAGAAGAAGTAATATTAGAAGTTATAGAAATAGATGGTATTAAACAAATAGAACCTGTTCTTTTCCCAGGCAAAGGTAAAATTAAAGTAAGAATAAGTTCTAAGGATATGAAACATCTTACAGTTGGTGATAGAATAAAAGCAAAAGTAAGTTTAACCAAAACAGATGAATATTATGAAGCAGATTATATAGGTACAATAGGTAATATAAAAGATAACAATATAGATTTAGTATCTATCGCTGCAAAACATGGTTTTAATATAGAATTTAGTGAAGAAGCTCTAAAAGAAGCAAGAAATATTCCTCAAACAGTAACTATAAATGATTATAAAGATAGATATAATTTATGTGATAGATTTAAAACTTTTACTATTGACTGTGATAATACTAAAGATATGGATGATGCTATTAGTATAATGAAAAATGAAAAAGGTAATTATGTCCTAGCAGTTCATATTGCCCATGTATCTCATTATGTAAAAAGAGGAAGTGCCCTTAATAGAGATGCTTACGAAAGAGGTTTATCTGCATATCCCGCCAATTCTGTTATACCAAACTTACCACAAGAACTATCAAATGGTATTTGTTCCTTAAACCCTAATGTCAAAAGATTAACAAAAACATGTATCATGGAAATATCTAAAAGTGGAGAACTATTAAACTATAAATTTGTAAATTCTATAATTGAATCTAAAAAGAAAATGTCTTATAGTGAAGTTAATAAAGTATTAGATGAAAAAATAGTTGATAATGAATACTTGCCATTTTTAAATGATTTAACTATGCTTAAAGAATTATCAGATATTTTAACCCTTAAAAGAAAAAGTGAAGGGATGCTATCATTTTTAGAACATGAAAATACCTTTATTGAAGATAAATATGGAAATATTATAAGTATAGAAGAAAAGAATAATGGTACAGCAGGTAAAATGATCGAAAATGCTATGATTTTATATAATTACTGTGAATCTTTATATTTAAATTTCATAATAGGTACTTCTATTAATAGAGTACATGATCTACCTGATCAAGATAAATTAATGAATGCTTTTGATAAGATTCATAATCTTGGCTATAATCTACCAAAAATAAACTCTATGACAACCCCTCAGTATATTCAAACAATATTAAATATGTATCAAAATACTAAAGATTATCCAGTTATATCAGATATTATCTTAAAATCTTTACCAAGAGCTCATTACTCTATTTATCCAACAGGACACTTTGGCTTAGGATTAGACTACTACACTCACTCAACATCACCAATTAGAAGATATCCTGACTTAAAAGCTCAACAAATAATAGATTCCTATGAGCAAGGAAAACTATATGAAATAGAAGATGCTAATACTTTAGAAGCAATATGTGAACACTGTTCTATGAAAGAACAAGAAGCAGAAGCATTAGAAAGAGAAGTCGAATTAATAAAAATGTTAAAGTATGTAGAAAGACACCTAGATAAAAGTTATTATGGTACTGTAACTGATATTGATAAAGAAAGAGCTTACTTAAAAACTATTACAAACATACCTGGTTATATTGAATATCTTGACTTAGAAAATATAAGATTTATAAAATCTAAAAGATATTTAAAAGATCAGTAAAAAAGAGCAAATTTAATTAAAAAAGAAAAGATTTATGTGCAAAAGATTGAAAAATAACATAAATCTTTTTCTTCGCATAAATAAACCATGCAAAAAAGAAGTGTCAAATACACTGTAAAAATTTCCACCACTAGT
>CASDWO010000009.1 GCA_949284575.1 uncultured bacterium | reverse complement strand
TTTCTATTGCAGATCATGATACAGTGGATGCTTATAGTGATGAATTGTTTCAATATGCAAAGAGTAAAAATATTCTAATTATTCCTGCCGTTGAGATTTCTACTAAAATTAAAAAATGTGGTATTCATGTATTGGGATATAATTTTGATTTACATAATAAAACTTTTTTAGATAAATTAAAATCCTTAAGAAATGCAAGACATGATTATTTATATGGAGTTGCAGCTAAATTAGAAGAGTTAGGTTATGTTGTTCATACTTCGGAGCTTGATAAGATAGAAGCTGTTACTAAGGCTCATATTTCTTTAGATGTTGTTAGTAATCCTGATAATAAGGAAAAGTTATTAGAAGTATTCGGACATATTCCTGAAAAAGGTGAGTTTATTGAAACTATTATGAATGAAGGGTGCCCTGCTTATGTTAAGAAGAATACGGTTACTCCAGTAGAAGCTGCAGAATTAATTCGACTTGCAGGAGGTAAAGTAGTACTTGCTCATCCTGTTGCTTATAAATATGAAGATAATTTTATGCCTGAAGATACTTTAAGACTAGTTCAAGAGATGCATGCTGATGGAATAGAAACTAATTATATTTATATTGATAAAAATAATAATAAAATTAATGAAGTCAATTTTTGGAATGAGTTTGCTAAAGAACATAATTTAAAGGCGACTATAGGTTCAGATTTTCATAATAAAGATGGTTTACATCCTGTGATTGGTTTTAAAGGTGAAGATATACGAGTTGATGAAAAATATATTGATAATCTTGTCGACTGGTTATTAAATTAAATTTGTACTAGTTTTCAACAATTTTTGTTGAAAACTTTTTTTATACTATTTAAGGTGATGAAAGTGAAAGTTAAAATATTTGATGAAGAAGATGAAAAGGATTTAGAATGTGATATTAATGAGTTTTTAGAAGATTTAGATGGAGAAGTTGTTGATATTAAATATCAGGTTAGTATAGGGATTTTTAGTGAAGAACAAGTATTTTGTTTTTCAGCTATGATTGTTTATTATTAATGTTTATATTTACTTTTTTAAATATTTTTTGTATAATATGCTTACTTTTATAAGGAGGCTATTTATGCAAGTTTATTGTACGAAACTTTGTTATTTATCTGGTCAGGTTTTGGAAGAAGATATGATACAAGATATTTCTTCTACTATTTTAAATGATCCTTACAATTCTGATGTTATCTATGTAACTGAAAGTGATAAACCTGGTTATGTTCAAGAAATTTCAACAGCTATATTATTACCGATTATTGGTAGTAGAATTGAATATGTTTCTGAAGAAGTGGATACTTCTGATTATACCTGGAAAATGCATAAATACAGTACTGCTACAAGGCAATCTGTTCCTGTTAATGTTATGCATTTTTTAAATCGTGATTTGGATGATTTTGGATATGGAGTCGTTGATTTTAATCTTTATCGAAATCCAGTTTCTATTCCTGATGTTATTCAATATTTAAAGAGATATAGTAATTATGATAGACGTTATCAGTATTTAAGTTCTTTTTTTCCAGATTCTAGTTTTGTTAGGTCTTCTCGTCAGGATGCTTCTTCTTTTAGAATCAAAATTGCTTATACTATGCGTGAGAGAAATTCTATTTTTTCCGGGGCGATTTCTTGTCCTTATCAGGTGAATCAAACTTATTTTGTTTCTTCTACTTATTTAGAAGATGGTGTTAAACTTCCTTTGAAAGACCGATATGAATCTATCGAAGATTTTGGTCAAACTATCTTTTATGATTTGAAATTTCATGATTTTCAATTTAGTGATACTATGTTAGAAAAATTATGTGTTAAGTTTGGTAGGGATGGAAAATTACGTGAAGTTAGAACTAAAAAGGAAATTCCTTATATCTATTATCAGTTAGATGAAAAAACAGGAGATGCAACTCTTATGGTAAATGGTAGAGAGGGAACTGATAACGATTTACTTTCTTTCTTTGTCTTTATGCCTAGAGATGATAAGTCTTTAATTGTTCCCTCTAAACTAGAAATTAAAGAGTATAAAAAACATTATGCTGATTTTCCGTTTAAATTAAATTCTTATTTAGAAAAAAATAATGTTTTACCATCTTCTGAAATTCTTCATACAGATGACAATGTATCTGATGAAGAAGAAGTTTTAGAAGATAATTCTGATAATCATAATATTTTACTTTCTTTTGATGATTCTACTTTTTCTAATTCTATTACTAATATATTAAAACTAAGGCAACAGATTATATTATCTAGACTTCCTGTTTCTAAAAAGCAAGAACTTCAGAATAAATTGGAAAGTACACTTCAAAAGAGAGATTTTCAGATTGCAGAGCTTGATAGAAGTATTTTGTCTTTTCAAACAGAAGCAGAAATTGATAATTCTTTTTTAAAAGAACTTGTTGATATTGAAGGTCTTATTTCTGATGAAGAAAGGTCTTATATGGATGATTTTAACTGGGTAGATACTTATATTGATTATTTGATATGTGAGTCTACAGATTCTGTTAATAATTTTCGAAATTTATATTATTTTTCTGTTAATTTTAGGCAGCAAAGTGCTTTACATCCTAAAAACTTACTGGCTAGTTTAGAAGCACAAAATAAAATATATGAAGCTTTATTTCAACAGTTATTAATTTTAGATGAAGTTGATCAAAGAAATTCTGTTACTTTTATGAATGATTTTACTATTCAACAGTTATCAACCGTTATTGATAATCATATTGATAAGATTACTTTTAGTGATGGAGATGTTGAAGTTGTTTCTATGTTACGTCAATTAAATCGTGATAAACAGGGATTACTAGAACGTGATAGTGATTTTTTAAGAGGTTATGTGATTGATACTGTTTCTTGTTATAGTAGGTTAGATGACGCTAAAGTTTTTGCAAAAAAGGGTGGTATTTATGAGTAATTACGATAATGTTTACAAGATGAATGCTTATTATTATAAAGATGGTTTTCCTAAAGATTTAGAGTATCATGGCTTTTTTCAGTCTTATTCTAAGGCTTTTCAGAGTCTTTTAAAAGAAGCAGAAGAAGTGGAATTATTTGTTATTCCTGATGCTGATCAGAAAGGTTATGTTATTGATATTGCTACTGGTATTAGTATACCTGTTATGTCTTATCAACATTATACAAATCATAAGTCAGTTTTGAGACAAAAAGATAGATTAGAAAGCTCTATGGATCCTTCTATTTCGTTTTGTGTTTTTGAGGATGGTGATGCTTTTAGTGATACTATTTCTTCTCCTGATTTAATTGATCAATATATTAAAGAACATCACGGTGTAGAACATTATAATATGATATTACAGTATGCTAATCAGAATGTTTATTTAGTTAATCCTAATCAAGATAAAAAAATGATGAATGCGGTAAATGAAGAAGTAATTCCTTCTGTTACTAATAGTATGACTTTTTTGCAACTTACTGGTAATATTCAAAGTATGGTTACAGAGCTTCCTATTGAAATGCAGGCAGTCTATTATCAGAGACTTTCGAAAATTTTAAAGCAATATGATGAAAGTTCGTCTACTTTAGATGGAGTGGCACTTGATATGACGCTTTCTTCCTTTGTTACTGAATTAGATAAGTTACAGAGTGAGATTCAATCTGTAAAAGAAGGCTCTTCTAAATTGCAAGCTTATACACCTGCTACGTTTCAAAGTTTTTTAGAGTATTTAAATGTTTTAGATAATCCTGTTGAAAAGATAGAAGCTTTATTTCAAGAGATGCAGTATGTATCTAGTAATATGTTATCTAATAATCTTTTAGATCAGATTACTATTGTAGATTTATTTGTTAGTAATGCTTCTTCTATTTTTTCTACTTTATCTGTTGATGATAGAAAAAAGTACTGGGATATGCTTGATCATAATTATCAGACTGAGTTTATTATATCTTTAGAAAATAAAAAGTATCCTGAAGCTATTTTGCTAGGAGAAACTTATTCTAAGCCAGAAAAAGACTTTGAGTATTTTAATCAGTTATTAGCTTTTGATAATAATTCTAAAAAAAGGAAAATTGCAACTAAGTAGTTGTGATTTTTCTTTTAATTTGTGATATGATTTAAATAATGGAGGAAGTATATGGCAAAGAAGAAAAAGAAAGTTAGTATGCAAAAAAGTGGTTTTATTAAAGGTGCCTTTATTGCTACTTTAGGTATTGTTTTAACAAAGATATTAGGTATTGTCTATGTTATTCCTTTTCATGCTATTATAGGGGAAGAGGGCGGTGCCTTATACGGGTACGCATACACCATTTATTTACTTTTTATGTCTTTATCTTCTGCAGGTATACCTTTAGCGATTAGTAAGATTGTATCAGAATATCAAACATTAGGTTATTATAATGCTAAAAAACGAGCTTTTATTATTGGTAAAAAGATTGCTTTGTTATTAGGTTTTGCTTGTTTTCTTTTATTACTTTTATTTGCTCCTTGGATAGCTAAGGCTGTCTTAGGTGATTTAACTGGTGGTAATACGATAGAAGATGTTACTTTTGTAATTAGAGTTATTGGTACGGCTATTTTAGTTGTTCCTGTTCTTAGTATTTACCGAGGATATTTTGAAGGACATAGATTTATGGAACCACCTTCATTTTCTCAAGTGTTAGAGCAATTCGTACGTGTTTTGGTTATTGTTCTTGGTAGTTTTATGGCTTTAAAAGTATTTAAACTATCATTAACTTCTGCGGTTGGTATTGCTGTTTTTGGTGCAACCGCTGGTGCAATTGCTTCTTATTTATATTTAGTTATTAAGAAGAGAAAAAATCGTTCTAAATTTAATGAAAAGATACGTTCTGTAAATGAACCTATCATTACTAATAAGCAAATATTTAAAAAGATTATAATTTATGCCTTTCCTTTTATTATGATTGATGTGTTTAAATCTTTATATAGTTATATTGATATGGTTACAGTTGTTCAAGGCCTTGTCTCTCATGCTAGATTTTCTGTTGTTGATGCTGAGAGTGTTATGAGTATGTTATCTACCTGGGCTAATAAATTTAATATGATATTACTCGCTGTTTCTACTGGTATTATCGTTAGTTTAATTCCTAATTTAACTAGTAGTGTTGTGAAGAAAGATAAAGAGGATATTAATTTAAAAGTAAATCAAACTCTTAGTATTTTATTATTTTTTACAGTACCTATGACGCTAGGAATTAGCTTTTTGTCTAAATACATTTGGATGGTTTTTTATGGAGAAAGTGTTTATGGACCTAGTGTGTTAGCTTATTTTGTTTTTGTTGGTTTTATGATTGGTCTTTTTACTTCTACGGTTTCTATTGTACAAGTACTAAAAGATTATAAAACAGTTATTTTTAGTTTATTTATTGGAGTGATATTAAAATTTCTTTTAAATGATAATTTACTTGTTGCTTTTTATAAAATGGGTCTTCCTGCTTATTATGGTGTTATTACTGCTAGTCTGATAGGTTATTTTGTATCATTCTTAATTTGTATTATTCAAATGAAGAGAAAGTATCATATTAATTATGAAGAGTTTGCTAAAAACTTTATTGACATTTTATGTGGTTCTATGTTGATGGTGTTTGTATTATTTTTAGTAAACTTTATAGTTCCTGATACTACTAGTCGAGGAATTAGTCTTATTTATATCATTCTTTATACTGGTATTGGTGGTGTTACTTACTTTATTTATATG
>CASDWO010000008.1 GCA_949284575.1 uncultured bacterium | reverse complement strand
TAGATGAAAAAATAAACAAATTATTGAGTACGGTAGTGACTATCGGAATTTAAGCCTATGGAGAATAGGGAATACTCTATCTGTGAAGTAGGAATCCTTGGAGGTAACGACAAGGGAGAAATAAAATTTATTTTATTTCTTCTGTTCATACAAATAACTTACTTATATTACCCTTAACATTTGTTGTATAATTTAATAAGAATAACAATATATAATATGGACATATTAAAGGTAGTAGGAGTTTGGTAATATGACAAAGAAAAAATATATAGTATTAATAGTAACAGTAATAATGATAAGCATAATAAGTCTAATAGGAGCAACATATGCCTTATTAACTCTAACAGTAGAAGGAGATAAAAAGATAAGTTTAACAGCAGGAATATTAAAAGTAGATTTTACTGATGGTAATTATATAAATTTAGCAAACACAGCTCCTATAACAGATAATAAAGGCTTAAAGACAACTCCTTATACATTTACAATAACTAATAATGGAAATATTAATGCTTATTATCATGTCTCACTTGAAGAGGATATAAATAATACTTTAGATAATAAATACTTAAAAATGAAAATAATAGGAGATAATGGTTATGATAGTGGAGTTGTTAGAGTAAGTGACTATGGAACAGTAGAGTTTGAAATAAAAAGAGAAGAAACTCTAAAACCAAGTGATAAAGTAACATATCAGTTATGGATATAGCTTAGTGATGAAGCCGATAATAATGCTCAAGGTAAAACATATAAAAGTAAGATTGTAGTAGAAAGTTATGATAGAGAAAGTAATATTCCTAATGCTCCTATGTTAGATGATGGTATGATCGCAGTATCTTATAATGGAACAGAGTGGGTAAAAGCAGATACATCAAATGAAGATTGGTATAACTATGATTTAGGAGAATGGGCTAATGCCGTAACTGTTAGTAGTACTACAAGAAATACATATTTAAGTGCAGAAGTAGGAACTGTAATAAATATGGATGATATAGAAACAATGTGGGTATGGATACCAAGATATTCATATACAATAGGGAGTGAGGACGAAACCAATTATTACGGAAAACAAGGAACATTTTTAGATACAACACCTACCAAAGTTTTACCAGGAGAGATAGATGTTAAATTTGTATCAACTGATATAAAAGATAGAGGAACAGCCAAGTATATAGTAAGCGAAGGAATAAGTAATGATGATTGGTATACTCCTGATGGATTTACCTTTGGCGATCAAGAGTTAAGTGGACTATGGGTAGGAAAGTTTGAGACAAGTAGCAGTAATCCAAGTGCAGAATATGGAGGAGGAAATACAACAGAGTTAGATCCAATTATAAAGCCAAATGTCACCAGTTGGAGGGCTATAAATATAAGTAATTCCTTTAATGTATCATTAAAAATGAATAATGAAGGAAATAGATATGGCTTTAGCAGTAATGTCGATACCCATATGATGAAGAATAGTGAATGGGCTACAGTTTCCTATTTATCACAATCAAAATATGGAAAGTTAGGTAATACAAATTTTAGTGGTGCAAATAAAGAAGTATATCAAAATAAATCAAACCAATTTATAACAGGATGTAGTTATGGAGCACCATCAAATTCAAATACAGATCGTGGATTCCAATATCAATATAATGTAGATATAAATGGAACAGGAGCATCAATCACAGGGAATATCTATGGAGTCTATGATATGAGTGGAGGATCATGGGAATATGTCATGGCCAACTATAATGATATGGTAGGAAGTAGTGGTTTTAGTGAAATGCCACCAAAAGAGTATTATGATAAATATACAACAGACAATATTTTAACAGCATGTAGTGGAAATGAATGCTTAGGACATGGATTAAGCGAAACAGCAGGTTGGTATAATGATACGCGAAGCTTTATAAGTACAGAATATCCATGGCTGGTACGTGGTGGTGGTACTGATCATAATAGTAATCATGGAGTTTTTCGTTTTGATCTATCACTCGAGTTGGGGACTGAAGGAGTTAATATTTCTTTCCGCCTCGTTATGAGTCCAAATAGTTAAAATATTTCTAGCTAACCAAATATAATATTTATAAAAAATATCTAGTAGTTAAAGTGCCACTAGGTATTTTTATTAAAATTATTTTCTTGACACGTGTGCTACACACGAGTGTATTATGGTTGTAGGAGGAATGATTTATGGAAAAAATTTTATTTGTTAATAGTAGCCCTAATAGGGATGGGAATACTTATAGAATAGGAGAAGAATTGTTAAAAAATAAAGAGCATGATGTTTTACAGATGGCAGATTATAAAATATCTCAGTATGGACAAGTATTTGAAGATGATGAGATGAAAGATGTATTAAAAGAAATGGATAAATATGATATTCTAGTAATAGGTTCACCTGTTTATTGGTATACTGTTGGTGGTATGTTAAAGACTTTTATAGATAGACTTTATATGCTACCTGAAGCAGAGGCTTTAAGAGGGAAAAAATTATATTTATTCGCTCAAGGATCTCTTCCTAATGAAAATACAGTTAAGTCAATAGAGTTTCTAGCTTCTAGACTAAGTTATTTAATGGGAATGGAGTTAAAGGGTGTTGTTACTGATAGTTCAAATGGTAATGAGATATTAAGTAAGATGAAAATTTGAGATTAAGGAAGTTGTTATATGAGGGAAGAAGATTTAGAAATAATTTATTCTAAAGATAATGAAGCGATAGAAAAAGATTATAGTAAATGTATTTCTTGTGGATATTGTGTTAAGACTTGTCGTGATGAAGTTACTGTGGCAAGAATGTATGAGATAGATAAAAGTATTGAACCTATCTGTATAAACTGCGGGCAGTGTGTTAATATGTGCCCTACCGAAAGTATTCATGAGAAGTTTGATTATTTAAGACTTAAGAAATTACTAAAAGATAAAAATACTGTAAAGACTGTTAGTATTGCTCCTGCTGTTAGGGTGTCAATAGGTGAAGAGTTTGGGGGAGACTTAGGAGAGAACTTAGAGGGAAGAGTTGTGACGGCTTTAAGAAAATTAGGTTTTGATTATGCCTTTGATATTACTTTTGGTGCTGATTTAACGATTATGGAAGAAGCGATGGAGTTAGTTAATCGTATTAAAAATAAAGGAACTCTACCAATGTTTACATCATGTTGTCCTGCTTGGGTAAAGTATGCAGAAATATTTTATCCTGAGTTTATACCTAATTTATCTAGTTGTAAAAGTCCTATTACAATGCAATCTACTATGATTAAGACTTACTTTGCTAATAAGAAAAAGATTGATCCTAAAGATATTTTAAATGTTGTTATCGCTCCTTGTACTGCTAAAAAAAGTGAGATTAAAAGAAAACAGATTAATAGGTCAGGGTGTGATGATACAGATTTTGTTTTAACTACTAGAGAGTTAGCTTTACTTTTAAAAGAAGAAGGTATTGATTTAATATCTTTAGAAGAAGGTACTTTTGATTCTCCTTTAGGAAAAGGTAGTAGCGCAGGTCTTATTTTTGGAAATAGTGGAGGAGTGTTGGAGGCTGCTCTTAGAACCTCTTATTATTACTTGACAGGAGAAAATCTTAGTAAAGAAGAATTAGTGTTTAATGAAGTTAGAGGAATGGAAGGTATTAAGGAAGCTTCTGTTTTAATAGATGATTTAGAAATTAAAGTTGCAGTTGCTAACGGTATCTCTAATGCTAAAATATTATTAGATAAGATAAGAAATGGTGAAGTTACTTATCATTTTGTTGAAGTGATGAACTGTTTAGGAGGTTGTATTGCCGGAGGAGGTCAACCTAAAAGTACTTTACTTAATCTTAATAAGACAAAGCTTGCTAGAATGAATGGTATATATAAGGAAGATGAAAAAGCAAAAGTAAGATTTTGTCATGAAAATCCTGAGATAAAAGAAATATATAAAGACTTTTTAGAATATCCTAATAGTCCTAAGGCTAAAGAGTTACTTCATACTACTTATCAGGATAAATCTTATTTGTTGGGAGGTAAGAAGCATGAATGAAGAAGATATAAAGAAAAAAACTTTAGAATGTCTTTCTTGCGTTACTAAGCCTTGTCAAGTAGGATGTCCTTTAAATAATGATACAACTGGTTTTATAAAATTGTCTCGTGAAGGTAAGTATGAAGAAGCATATCACTTATTATTAGAGACCACAGTCTTACCTTCTGTTTGTGGAAGAATTTGTCCTCATGAGAAACAGTGTCAAGGAATGTGTGTAAAGAAAGTATCTTATGAATCTGTTAAAATTGGAGATATAGAAGTCTTTATTGGGGATATGGCTTTAGAAAATAACTGGACTATTAGTAGTTTACCTCTAAAGAATAAGAAAGTTGCGATTGTAGGAGGAGGTCCTTCTGGATTAACTTGTGCAGCCTTTCTAAGACGAAATGGTTATGATGTTACTATTTATGAAAAACATAATTATTTAGGTGGTCTTTTATATCATGGGATACCTAAGTTTAGGCTAGATAAAACTTTATTAAGAAAAGTAATTGATAAGATTTTAGAGTTAGGTATAAATGTTAAGTTAAATCAAAGTATAGGCAAAGACTTTAATTTAGAAGACTTAGAGAGTGAATATGATGCAGTGTTTTTAGGATTTGGAGCGAATCTTTCTAGTAAGATGAATATACCTGGAGAAGACTTAGAAGGTGTAATTGGTGGTAATGAGTTGCTAGAATCTAATAATCATCCTGATTATACTGGTAAAACTGTAGTAGTAAGTGGTGGTGGTAATGTTGCTATGGATGTTTCACGGACTATAAAAAGAAAAGGTGCTAAAAAAGTCTATGTTATTTATAGAAGAAGTGAGAGGGGAGCTCCTGCTGAAGAAAATGAAATTAAGGAAGCTAAGGAAGAAGGAGTAGAGTTCTTGTTTCAAAATAATATTCTTGGTATTTATGGTAGTGATAGAGTAGAGAAAGTAGAAGTAATTAGGACCGAACTCGTAAAAAAAGAAGGTGACGATAGATTATCTCCTGTTAATATAGAAGGGTCTAATTATTATATTTCTTGTGATTATGTAGTTATGGCGATAGGAAGTCATCCTGAAAGTGATGTTGTTAATTCTTTAGGATTAGAATTTGATAAAAGAGGGAGAGTATTAATAGATAAAGATGGACATACTTCAAAAGAAAAAGTCTTTGCAGGGGGAGATTTAGCTGGTACTAAAGGCACAGTTGCCTTTGCATCTCGTGCAGGACGTGATGCAGCTTATGCAATTATGAAATATTTAAATATAAATAATTAAAAAGATGACTATATTTCGTCATCTTTTTCTGTATTTGTTAAGTTACTATAATATTGTGTTTTGCCACTTAAAACATCATTATAAAAGTTTTGTTTCCAGTGGATATAATTAATACTATCTTGTATTTTGTTTATCTTGTATTCTAATTCCTTTAACTTGTTATTAAGTATCTCTTGTCTTTCAGGAATAGTAGATTCACCTTTTAAACAAAGAGCTAAGTATTCTTTCATTTCCACTATACTCATATCACAACTTTTAAGACAAGATAGGCTTTTTATCCAAGCAATATCTTTATCATTAAAAACACGATAGTTATTTTTATCTCTTTTGACATTAGGGATTAATCCTTCATTACAGTAAAATTTTAATGTGTCATAAGTTAATCCAACTCTCTCACAGGCTTGCTTCATTGTATATAACATTATTACCTCCTAAAAAAAATAAAAAAACACTTGACCGGGAGTAACTCCAGGGTTGTATAGTTGAATTGTATTAGAAAAATGTTTAATTGTCAAGAAAGGATGATGTTTTTATGGAATATGTAAAATTAAACAATGGCGTAGAAATGCCAATATTAGGATTTGGTGTTTATCAAATTCCTAAAGAAGAAACTAAGAAATGTGTACTTGATGCAATTAAGGTAGGATATAGAGCGATTGATACAGCACAGTCTTACTTTAATGAAAGTGAAGTAGGGGATGCAATTGTAGAAAGTGGTATCCCAAGGGAAGAGTTTTTTATTACTACTAAGATTTGGATCGATAACTATGGATATGAAAAATGTAAGGCTTCAGTTGAAGAATCTTTAAAAAAATTAAAGACTGATTATATTGATTTAGTATTACTTCATCAACCATTTAGTGATTACTATGGAGCCTATAGAGCTTTAGAAGAGTTATATCATGAAGGTAAGATTAAAGCGATAGGTGTAAGTAACTTTTATCCTGATAGACTTGCAGATATGTGTTTATTTGGACGCGAGGTAGTACCTGCAGTTAATCAAGTAGAGACTAATCCAATGAATCAGCAGATAAAAGCGCAAGAAGTTATGCAAAAATATGGAGTTGCTATAGAAGCTTGGGCACCATTTGGTGAAGGAAAAAATGGTATGTTTACTAATGAAACACTAGTTAATATTGGTAAAAAATATGGTAAAAGTGCCGCTCAAGTAATACTTAGATGGTTAATTCAAAGAAGAGTTATAATCGCCCAGAAATCTACTCATATTGAAAGAATGGAAGAGAACTTTAATGTCTTTGATTTTGAGTTAAGTGATGAAGAAATGGAAGAGATTAAGAAGTTAGATTCTAATGATAGTTTATTCTTTAATCATCAAGATCCAGTAATGGTAGAGTGGTTTGATAAGATGGTAAAGGAAAGACGAGATAACGACGATTGTCGTAAAGAAAAGAAAAACTGGTAAGGAGAGATAAAAAATGAATAAAAAAGTAATAATAGGTATAGTTGCAGTACTGATTATTGCGGTCGTAGCAGTTTTAGGATACTCATTCTTAAGTAATGATAGTGATGATAATAATGTAAATAATAATACAACTAACAATAGTAATAATACTAATAATGACTCTACAACTGATGAAAGTGTTACTGATGATAATATAGGTAGTGGAACAGGTAAAACTTTAATTGTTTATTATTCTGCTACTGGTAATACTGAGGGAGTAACTGAAAGACTTGCTGAGAGTTTAAATGCTGACACTTTTGAAATTGTTCCTAGTGACCCTTATACTGATGATGATTTAGACTGGACTGATGATAACTCTCGTGTATCAAGAGAATATAATGATGAATCTTTAAGAGATGTAGAACTTGAGAATACTACTGTTCCTCTTTGGGATAGTTATGATACTGTTTTAATTGGTTATCCTATTTGGTGGGGTATAGCTGCTTGGCCAGTAAACTCTTTTGTAGAAGCGAATGACTTTACTGGTAAGACAGTTATTCCATTCTGTACTTCTTCATCAAGTGGTTTAGGTAATAGTGGAGATTTACTAGAAGATAAAGCAGGTACTGGTACTTGGCAAGAGGGATATCGTTTTAGTTCAAACCCAAGTGATGATGATATAACTGATTTTATAGATAGTATAAGATAGAAAATATTTTAGTTTATCATAAAGTAATAATGTGTAACTATTAAACTAGCTATTTTTAATAAGAGATTTAAACTAGAAATTTTAATTCTCTTTTTCTTTACTATTAATTTCTTTTATATTAGAATTAAATTATGATAGAGGTGAGAGTTATGTGGATTTATGTTGCTATAGCAGTTATCATTATAATTGTTATTTATGCTATTATTTTATTTAATAGTTTTTCTAGTTTAAATAATAAAGTAAAAGAAGCTTTTTCTACTATGGATATTTATTTAAAGAAAAGATGGGATTTAGTTCCTAATCTAGTGGAAGTAGTTAAAAGTTATGCAAAACATGAAAAAGATACTCTAGAAGAAGTTACGAAATTAAGAAGTAATATTTATGATGATATGTCTAATGATGAGAAAATAAAGACTAATCTCAAACTAAATAGAGATATTGATAAAATTATGTTACTTGTAGAGGCTTATCCAGAACTAAAAGCTAGTGATAATTTTAAAGATTTAAGTGATAAGTTAGTAAAAATAGAAGATGATATTGCAAATTCAAGAAAATATTATAATGGAACAGTTAGAATCTTTAATAATAAAGTAGAAATGTTTCCTAATAATATCTTTGCAAAGATTTTTGGTTATAAATCAAAACCAATGTTTGAAGCGAAAATAAGCGAAAGAGAAAATGTTGATGTTAAGGTATAGGTAAAGATAATGAAAAAAAGATTTAAGAAAATATTTTTATTTGCAATAATTATACTATCTATAGTTTGTATTTATCCAATAGGTGTTAATGCTATAAGTGGAGAGATATCTTATACTGATATTAGTGATGTTAAGAATTTAGATGTTAGAGATTTATCTTTTTCTAATATTAGATTTGAAGATTATTCTAATACTTCAACCATGGCTTTTGGTTTAACTGGTGAAGTTGTTAATAATTTTAATAGTTCTATAACTTATAGTGCAAATGTTTATTTTTATGATAAAGATTATAATTTAATAGCAGAAGCGAATAGTTCTAATATCGCTATGGCTGGTTCAAATGATTTTAATTTAATGTTTAATTTAGATATATTAGGAGAATATAGTACTGATGATATAAAGTATTATAGATTAATTGTTGATGTTAATAATGATGAATTAATTTTAAATAGTAATACACCTAGTGAAGATAGTATGTATGCATCATATGATTATGTTATTGATAATTATGATGTTAATATCGTAGTAAATTCTAACAATACTTTTGATATAACTGAGAGGATGACTGCATATTTTAATGTGCCAAAACATGGAATATTTAGGACTATTCCTTTAAGTAATAAAATAGTAAGACTTGATGGTAGTACTTCTACTAATAGAACTCAGGTTACTAATTTAAGTGTAAGTGATGAATATACTACTTCGAAAGAAAGTGGTAATTATAAAATACAGATAGGATCTGCTAGTCGTACTTTAACTGGGAAACAAACTTATACAATTAAATATACTTATAATCTAGGTAAAGATCCTGTAAGTGATTATGATGAGTTGTATTACAATATTATTGGTAACGAATGGGATACAGTAATAGGTAATGTAACCTTTAATATTACGATGCCTAAAGAGTTTGATTCTAGTAAATTAGGTTTTTCATCTGGTAGCCAAGGCTCTCTTGATAATAGTAAGATAAAATATACTGTTAATGATAATACCATATCAGGAAGTTATGATGGTATTTTAAATGAAGGAGAATCTTTGACTGTTAGATGTGAACTTCCTGATGGTTATTTTGTAGATGCAGGACTTGTAGTAAATTGTAATATATATTTAATGTTTATTATTCCACTTGTCGCTTTAATAATTTCTTTCTTACTATGGTTTATATTTGGGCGTGATAATAGAGTAGTAGAAACAGTAGAATTTTATCCACCAGAAGGATTTAATAGTTTGGAAGTAGGATTTTTATATAAAGGAAAAGCGAATAGTCAAGATGTAACTTCTTTACTTGTATATTTAGCGAATAAAGGATATATCAAAATATCGGAGTATGAAGAGAAATCATTATTCTCTAAGTCTAGTGGGTTTAAGATAACTAAATTAAAAGACTATGATGGTAATAATGCTAATGAAAGAAAGTTTTTAAGGGGTTTGTTTAAAAAATCTTCATCAAAAAATGAAGTTACTTCAGATGATTTATATGATAGTTTTTATGTTACAACTAGTAAAATATTATCTAATATAAATAATAAGGAAAATAAGAATAAAATATTTGAAAAGAAAGCATCTAAAAAGTCTATAATAATTATTTTATTAATACTTATTTCAGTAATTACTACTATTACTATTCCTACTCTTGAATATGCAGGAGCAGGAGAAGTTGCTATGACACTATTTATCTGTGCATTTTATATACCATTTTATGCTGTTGGTATATTTGCTAAAATCCCTTTGGTATTTAGAATAATTTGGTTAGGTTTTACTATTTTCCATTCATCTGTTTTCTTTAGTACTTTACCTATTAAGGATGCAATTACTAGTGAGCCTATTTATTTAATTGGGCTTATTGCTGGTATACTATGTTTAATTGGTATGATAATTTTCTTTAAGATAATGCCAAAAAGAACTCCATATGGTAATGAGATTTTAGGTAAAATAAGAGGCTTTAAAAACTTCTTAGAAACAGCTGAAAAAGATAAGTTAGAGTCAATGGTTTTTTCTAATCCAACCTACTTTTATGATATCTTACCATTTACTTATGTCTTAGGAGTATCTGATAAATGGATTAAAAAGTTTGAAACAATAAATGTGGAAGCGCCATCTTGGTATGATAGTCATACTGCCTTTAGTGTTGCAACTTTTGGTACATTTATTGGTTCTACAATGACATCAGCACAGTCTGTTATGTCTTCTAGTTCCTCATCGTCTTCATCAGGTGGAGGATCGTCTGGAGGTGGATCATCAGGTGGTGGTTCTGGAGGTGGAGGAGGTGGCTCTTGGTAGCCATCTTTTTTATTATACGCATTTATATATATTGAATTAATTTTAGTTTTTCTATATAATCAACGTAAAGAGGGAAGTATGATGGATAAGTTAAAAGACTTTTTAAAACAAAATGATGTAATAATAGACTTTATATCTAAAATAGTTTTTGGAGTATTTTCATTGATACTATTAGTGATTGCAAATGATTTAGTAAAAGATCAAACAAAAGCGGAAAAAGAAAATACTGCCCCTATATTTTATATAGAAAAAACAAAAGATAAAGCAAAAGTTTTTAAACTTGAAAATAAAGGGGGAAAAGTATCACATTTAAAACTTGAAAGAATAGATATATTCACAGTCAGTATAAGTTGTAATAAAATGGAACATACTATATATTATGATAATACTTTAAATGAGAACGAGGTAAATAAAGAAAATGTTTGGTATTTTTCTCCTAGCCAAAAATATATTGATACTTGGTATTTTAGAAAAGAGCTTCAAGATGCTTTAGAAAAAAGATATCAAGATAGAAATGTCATAGTGACTGTCCCTGTTAGTTATTATAAAATATCTTATCATGATTATTTAAACAATTATAAAGAAGACTATTATTATGATCATGAAAATTATGTATCTTATGATCTTAATAAGAGTAAAGAAATAAGGGAAGAGGATAATCATGAATATAACTCATATAGTTTTATGACAGCTAATTATAAAAGTGATAAAGAGTTAATAGAACAGTGTATAAAAATGATAATAAATCATTACGATAAGTATTATACTGAAAAAGATATTTGGATTTGATTTATCTAAATATCTTTTTTATTAATTAAAAAAATGAAAAAAAATATTTGTTTATTGTTAATAATATTTATGAGAGGAGGAATTAATGATTTTTAATAAAGAAATTACAGGCTATGAAAATGAAGAAGAATTTGCTAACTATCTCAATGGAAAGCAAGTAGGAAGAGTCTATCCTAATTTTTTAGAATTGTTATACAAATTATATGGTTATCTTGATTTTAAAGATTATATAGAGTGTTGGGTTAATAAGTCTAAAAGAAAAGCAGACATTTATATTAAGATTAACGGTTATGTTAGAGGTATTAGTATTAAAAAAGGTGTTAAAAATTCTGTTCATAATGAATCTATTGGTACCTTGGTTTCATTTTTTAGAGAAATTGGCATTGATGAAGATATAATAACAAAGTTCTTATATTATCAATATGCTGACGGAACAATAAATGGTACTGGTAAAACAAGAATATCTAGTTCTCTTTACAGGGAAAGTAATCAAAAAGATATTGATGAAATTAATGAGGCTCTTAATGATGGAAAATATATCAATGCTTTTGTTAATCGCTTCGTTTTACAAGGAAATAAGTCCGAATATGAGGTGGATGCTGTTATATATGGTGTTGTTGAAGACTTTATCTTTATAACTAAAGAAGAAGTATATTACATTATGAGAAAACATTTAAAAGATGAGATATCATCATTACATATATCCTTATTAACATTACAGCCTATGTCCCGTAACCTTAATTATAATCCTAAGTATGAAGTCTGTAGAAATCAAGTTCAAGTAAAATGGTATAATATATCTGATAATATTATAGAAGTAATGGCTTTCTATAGGAATAGAAGATGTCTCTCTTCCAAGCTAACTACGGGAGATAATAAAAAAGAACTTAGTACATAGCTAAGCTCTTTTTAGTTATCAATTGGAGCGATAGCAAAGGATATTTAAAACTCCTAAAGAAAGTTGATAAACAACTAATTACTAAATATATTTTAACATACTTTTTAATTTTTTTAACATTTATTTTTAATTTAATTGTGTAAAATATAGGAAAAATAGTAAAAATGATGTATAATATTTTTATGAAAAGGAGCGATAAAATGGCTGATATACAAACAGTTAGTTATGACCAGTTTACTGATATTCCATCTTTAGGTGGTGAATCAAAAATAATTTTTAGTGAAAAAGTATATAAATATTTAAATAGTTTAATAAATGAAACAAAAATAGAAAATGCAGAAAAAGGATGTTATTTAGTTGGAAGAAAGTCTATTTCCGAAGATGGTGCATTATGTTTCTATTTTGATTTTTGTTCATCAAAATTTCAAACAACAAATGGAAACTATGAAAATAGTGGCGTATTACCAACCGATAATAATAAACTTGAGTTAATAGGCGAATTAGAAAAATATAATTCTTTAGGAATAGGTGCGTGTATAATGCATTTTCACACTCATAATCTTAATGGAATATATTCATCGCTTTCAGATCAGGATTATGGCGTTTATGCAACAATGAAACATCAATTTAAATGTGAAATTTTTGGTATGCTGGCTGCTCCAAATAAAACACTTAATAATGATACAACTGAATTAAGTATACTATATTGTACAGATCCAAAAATAGTTGGTAATAGAGGATGTGCTAGTTTTTATTCAATACCAAATATATATTATTGCAGTGGAAATCAAATTTATAAGATTGGCTCTTTTCATAAAATTGGATTATCTGCTAAAACTAGAATTACTGAATTATCTCGAAGTGATAGATTTGTTCAAAATTATAGAGAATGGCCAGGAACTAATTTAGTAAGTGGCATAGGAAAAAATCCTACAAACAATATTCCACTAATCGATGAAAATGTTGGTTATATTGATGCCAATAATAACTTGTGTTTTCCAAATGAAAACTTAACACTTGAAATACCTAATATACAAATAACCAATTCAGTTGGTTATTATAGATAAAAGATGACTTATACTTCAAAGTCATCTTTTTCTTTAATTAAATTTAAATCTTCAATATCATTGTCATCAATAATATTATCTGTATACATATCGTTAACTACATCAATATATTTATCGTTTTTATCATACCAATTATGTAATTTACTATATAAGAATGACTTTAGTTTATCAAATTTATCTTTCCAATAATTAAGTTTACTTTTTATATCAGTAATAATATAATTTAATCTAGATATTTCTTTATCTTTATCATTAATTATATTATTTAAAGATTCAACTCTTAAATTAAGTGCTTTATTATTTTCGGTAAGAGTTCTAATCTTATTATTCTTATCTTTTAATTGTTCGTTAGCATTAATCAAAGTATTAGATAGAGTTTGTATTTTATCATATTCCTTATTTGTACTATCAACTTGATTGATAAAATCGATAAAAGAGTTTTTATCTTCTTTTGATAAAATATAATTATCTTTATTAAGTTTAGATATTTTTAATTTATCAATTGTATC
>CASDWO010000007.1 GCA_949284575.1 uncultured bacterium | reverse complement strand
ATTAAAACCTCTAAACTAAGAAAACAAGTTGTTTATAAAAGTATAGGGCAAATATTTGAAGGTAAGATTTTATTTGCTTAGTTTTACCATACAAAAATAACGAATTACTTAAAATTCGTTATTTTAGGGCTGAGTAGTAACTACAATTCTATTATTTCTTGAAGTTTTTCTTTTAAATTAGGATCTTTAATAGTAGTTATTATTTCTTCTAATTTTCTATTTTTTAAAATAAGATGTAAATTAGTTTCATATTTCTCTAATTTATAAATAGTCTCTTTTATTTGTTTATGAATAGCATTTCTACTTATATTATATTTTAAAGCAAGCTCACTAAGAGATAAATTTTTAAAATAATAATCTTTAAAGTATAACTTCTGTTTATCTGTTAGTAAATCTCCATAAGTATCAAAAAGAAGTGTATAATATACTAATTCTTCCATCTATATACCTAAAAGTCCCATAATTGCTAAAACAAAAGAACCAAGACCAATTATTAAATATAAAATTGTAAGGCTATTTCGTTTATAAATTAAATAATTATTAATACCCATATCTATTAAAGTTATTCCTAAAACAAGTTCAAAAACATAAAGTAAATCATTATTAAAGACTGTAATAATACCTAAAACAATTAAAGAAATAGTTAAAATAAACTGAATAATCATTAATACTTTCAAATAATTATATTTTTTCTCTTTCTCTTTAACTTTAGGATTAATTGTCATAACACTTTTTTTCATTCTTCACTCTCCATAAAGTCTTTAAATAGACTATAAATATATTTTTCTATATCAAACTCTTGTAAATCCTTAGCAGTTTCTCCAAATCCAACAAATTTAACTGGAATATTAACTTCTTCTTTAATAGCTAAAACAATACCTCCTTTAGCTGTACCATCTAATTTTGTTAAAACTATTCCTGTTACATCAGTTATCTCTTTAAAAGCTTTCGCTTGACTAATTCCATTTTGTCCTGTAGTAGCATCTATTACTAATAAAGTCTCATCTGTACCTTTAGGTATTAATTTTGTTACAACTCTCTTCATCTTCTCTAACTCTCGCATTAAATTATCTTTATTTTGTAATCTTCCTGCTGTATCTATTAAAATGGTATCAATTTTTTTATCAAGAGCATAACTTATCCCTTCATAAACAACACTAGATGGATCTACCCCTTCTTCTTTACCACAAAACTCTACACCAATTTTTAAAGCCCATTCTTTTAATTGTTCTGTCGCTCCTGCTCTAAAAGTATCACCTGCTACCACTAAAACAGATCTTCCTTCTTCTTTTTCTTTTAAAGCTAACTTAGCTATTGTAGTTGTTTTACCTACTCCATTAACCCCTACAAATAAATAAATAGAAGGTCCATCATCTGAACGTTTTAAAGTAGTAGAAAGTATTTCCCCTTTAACATAGATGATAAATAATTCATCAACAATAAGTTCTTTAAGCATCTTTGGATCATCAATTTTTTCTTCTTTAATACGTTTTCTTAGTCTTTCCATAAAATTCATTACTGTATTAACACCAATATCAGCCATTATTAAAATTTCTTCTAATTCTTCAAGATATTCTTCATTAACTGATTTATATTTATTAGTAAGCTCTAACAACTTAGATGAAAAAGCATGTCTACTTTTCTTTAACCCTTTATCATAGACTTCTAAACTTTCTACATCTTCCTTACTCTCTACAGTTTCTTTTATTTCTTCTTTCTTTGTAAATTTTTCTTTTATTTTACTAAATAATCCCATTTATATCACCACTATAATTGTATCATAACTTTCTTCCTAGTAAAACCAATTATTTATATATAAATTAGTTTCAGGTATTTCTATTAAATTATTATGATCATCAAGAATATAAAAGAATTTTGTCTCATCTATTAAAAGATGTAAAGGAACATTAAAAAAATCAGCGATTAATTTAATATTAGTAACCCTTTCTCCTCTTCCATTAACTAGATCCAAAAGAGTTGTATAAGGCATACATATCTCTTTTGATAGCTGAAAATAACTCTTAATTTTATAACCTTTCATAAGTTGATCTAAAACTTCTTTATTCATACTAACCACCATTAATATTATAGTAAGAACAAAAAATAAAGCAAGAGTTTTACCTATATTTACGAATTCTCGTATTATATGTAGCACAAAAAAAGATACCTCATATAATACATTGAACTGAAAGGAGGATTTTAGTTTGAAAAAGACAATTTTATATTGTGTTATTATTATACTTATTTTTGGAATTGCCTGTTCTGTTTTATTTAGTTTTAATAAGAATAATGAAAAAGAAAAAAATCTAGAAACAGTAAGACTAGCAGAAGTTGCTCATACTATTTTTTATGCTCCTATGTATGTAGCTATTGAAGAAGGTTATTTTAAAGAATTAGGTATCGATATAGAATTAACCCTAGCTAGTGGTGCTGATAAAGTATCAGCTGCTGTATTATCAGGTGATGCTGATATTGGTTTTGCAGGAAGTGAAGCAACTATTTATGTTTATAATGGTGGAGAAAAAGATTATCTTAAAACATTTGCCCAACTAACTCAAAAAGATGGCTCATTTATAGTAGCAAGAAAAGATATAAAAGACTTTACTCTTGAAGACTTAAAAGGCAAAACAATTATTGGTGGTAGAGCAGGACATCTCCTGTTAAACTTATAACTTATTTTCCCAAGAATTAAAGGAAACCTAATCTTAGGCTTCCTCAATTATTTTCTTTAGTTTATTTATTTGTCTTTGCAATATGATACATAATCTATATATTCTTTTATCAGAAATATGAGTAATGTGTTGATATTCATGAAGTAGGTTGTCAAAGCACTCTGGAATATCATCTAATTTAGATATATCTATTCTTTTTATGTTTCTTACTACTTTAATAATTTCATCAAATGGTTTTACCTCGTAGAAAAATCTTCCATTTCCTGATATGATTACTTCATTTTCATCATAATATGGAATGTTTAAAGCCATACCATTATCAAATATAGGAGCAACATCTAACCATTTTAGAGTATTAACATCTCTTATAATACCAAAATTATTTAAGTGTCTATCTTCATTCATAATAAGAAAATCTAAGATATACATATTTTCTATTTTTTCCCTAGCATTAGAAATACCATTTTCCTCTATTTTTTTAATATATTCTTCATAGTCATCTGTATTATCATGTCTTTTCATATCATTTCTTATTTGATAAGCTGTAATAAGTTCGGTATCTTTATTTATAAAACAAGGACATTTAGATACTACGGTATCTTTATATACATCTAAAGTATATGGGACATGATTAAAACCTAGTCTATCACATATCATAGATGCTAAAACTTCATTAAATGGTTGTAATATTTCATTTTTATAACCACCTTTTAATAGATATCTTGTACCATTTTCAATAATCCATGCTTTTTTTAACATACCATCAGTGGTATTGTTAGGGGTTATAAGAGAAGTTTCTTTTTTTACTATCTTACTATTAAGTGAAAGTGAAGCTTCTAAAAACTCTGCATAATCAAAATCATTATCAAAAAAGTTAATATCATTATACTTTATATCACCATCATAAGGCTTTAACCAATACTGGTCTGATAAAGATAAACCGAAAGCTTTATCTAATAATTCAGTTGGGGCACTTATATCTAGGCGGTGTAATAATAAATCTAATTTATCACGCCAATTAGGAATACCTCTTCCTCTAAACCACTCTGATAGATTTGTTCTAAATAGAGTATCATTTATATCATCTTTAATATAAAAACTCTTTAAAATATAGGGAGCATAATCAATATTTTTAACTTCTATAATTCTATCAAAAAACTTAGAAACTGTATTATATTCTACAACTAATACTTCTGTATTTTTATTCATTAAAATACATCTCATAATCACACCTTCTTCCTAATGTAATATGTATTATTATACCATATTTACCTATATTTTTCATTAATGTAGTTTTTTGAGTTTCGGTTTTTTATGAAAAATTTAAATTACTTAATTCTCTTTTTTATTAAGAAATGCAAAAACTATGCAATTTATTAATTTACATTTTATTTACAAAGATTATTTTTAAGTTGACACTACTTAAAGATAAGGTT
>CASDWO010000006.1 GCA_949284575.1 uncultured bacterium | reverse complement strand
TCTTTTTTCGTTGTTTTTCTTTTCATTTATTGTTTGTTTGCGTTATAATGTTATTAGTTTGGTAGGTGATGTTATGGATTTAGAGTTTTCTTCACAAGAAGAATTGTTTAAAAGAGTACAGCCTGCGTTAAATGCTAAACTTGCTGAATTACATCGATTGGGATATCCATATATTCAAGTTAGTGATATTTGGCGTTATTTAGTAGAAGAAAAATGGAAGAAGTCTCATGAATTAACTCTTTCTGATATTGTTCATGATATTTTACATGTTGATAATAAGAAAATTGATGAATATTTAAAAGGTAAGATATCTAGAAGTAGAAGAAGTGAAAGTGGTATTGAGACAATTTAGAGAGGTGGATAGGTATGAAGAAAAATAAAAAAGGAAAGGGTAAAGTTATACGAACTACGATTATTTTACTTCTTGTTGTAGTGGGAATGTGTTTAGCTTGTATACCTTTATTTAAAGATTTAAAATTTGGACTTGATTTACAAGGTGGATTTGAAATATTGTATCAAGTCGATTCTATTGATGGTTCTAAAATGACACATGATAAAGTTATGGCTACTTATAGAACTTTAAGTAAGCGTATTGATAGTTTAGGTGTTAGTGAACCTGAAATTATTGTTGAGGGTAATGATAAAATTCGTGTTAAGTTAGCTGGTGTTACTGATCCAGAGGAAGCACGTAAGCAGTTGTCTACTGTTGCAACACTATCTTTTAGGGATACGGATGATAATTTATTAATGACTAGTGATGTTTTGGTTGCTGGTGGTGCAAAAGTTAGTGCAGACTCTTCAGGAAATCCTGCTGTATTATTATCTGTTAAGGATAAAGATGAGTTTTATAAAGTAACAAATAAAGTGAAAGACTATGATAATAATACGATTGTTATCTGGTTAGATTATGATGAAGATGCTGATAGTTATGCTAGTGAAGGAGCAATGTGTGGTACTAGTGAATCTAATTGTTTAAGTGCTGCTACTGTTTCTCAAGGTTTTGCAAGTGATGTAATTATTCAAGGTAATTTTACAGAAGAGGAAGTGTCTAATTTAGTTGATTTAATTAATAGTGGTTCTCTTCCTAGTAAGCTTACTGAAATATCTTCACAGACGGTTGGAGCATCTTTTGGAGATTCTACGTTACAGACAACTTTTGTTGCTGGTATCATTGGTGTAGTATTAATTATTTTATTTTTAATATTTATATATCATTTTGCAGGAGTTATTTCTTCTATTTCTATGTTAATCTATACTTTCTTAGTATTTTTAACATTCTGGATAGTTGGAGGAGTATTAACCCTTCCTGGTATTGCTGCCTTAATTTTAGGTATTGGTATGGCAGTAGATTCTAATGTTATTACTTTTGCTAGAATTAAAGATGAACTATATAAAGGTAAGAGTTTACCAATGGCATTTAAAGAAGGAACGAAATCCAGTTTTAGTGCTATTTTAGACTCTAACTTAACTACGTTGTTAGTTGCTGTTATTATGTTTATTTTTGGTGAATCTAGTATTAAGGGATTTGCTACTATGTTAATTATTACCGTTGTAATTACTATGGTTACGATGGTATGGCTTACCAGACTTTTACTTAAGTTATTTGTTAAGACAAATTACTTTAATGATAAGACCAACTTATTTATTAACGTAAAGAGTAGTGATATTCCAGATGTTAGTAAGAATGAAGAAGTTAAAGTTATACCATTTAAAGGATTTAATTTCTTTAAATATACAAAACCATTTATTACTTTATCTGTCATTATTATTTTTGCAGGTATTATTGCTTTAGGAGTTCGTGGTGTTAATTTAGGAGTTGAATATCAAGCAGGTAGTGATATTTCTATTGCAACAAGTCAAGATGTTACTAAAAAAGGATTATCTCAAGATTTAGATAAATTGAAGCTTGATAGGCAGTCTATCACTATTAATGATGATGAAGTTACTATTCGTATTAGTGATGTATTAGATGGAGATAAGGTAGAGGAAGTAACTAATTATTTTGAAGATAAATATGATGCTAAAACAAGTATTGGTGTTATTTCTAATGTTGTAAAACAAGAACTTGTTAAAAATGCTATTTTATCTGTTATCATTGCATTAATTGGTATTATTTTATATATTTCTGTACGCTTTAAATTTAGCTATGCTGTTGGTGGAGTAGTGTCTTTATTCCATGATGTATTAATTGTATGTGCATTATTTGCAGTCTTCCATTTAGAAGTTTCTTCTATGTTTATTGTAGCAATTCTAACGATTATTGGATATTCTATTAATGATACGATTGTTACGTTTGATAGGATTCGTGAAGAACTTTCTAAAGTAGATAGTAAAAAATTAAAGAAAGCTGATGTCTGGGATATTTCTAATCGTGCTGTTTGTGAGACATTTGTTAGATCACTACATACATTTATTACAACATTAATACCAATTGTTATATTGATATTCATGGGATCAAGAGAAATATTAACTTTCAATTTAGCAATGTTATTTGGACTTATTGTTGGTGTTTATTCTTCTATTTATATTGCAACAGTAATATTTGCTACAATTGAGGCTAAAAGTGCTGGAAAACCTAAGAAAAGAAAACCAGTTTATACAGATGAGTATGAAGAAAAATTAGTAAAAGGTATTAACTGCTAATTACTGGAGGTGGTATTATGCATGCGAAGGATAATATACAATTTGAAGATGTGCTGGAACGTGCAAAGACATATATAGAAAGTGAAGAACAATTAAAATTTATTGAACAAGCATATTTATTTGCTAAAGAAAAACATGCTGGTCAATTTCGTAAATCGGGTGAAGATTATATCGTTCACCCGTTAAACGTTGCTATGATTTTAACTACTATTTATGCAGATTATCAGACGATTGCTGCGGGATTTTTACATGATGTGTTAGAAGATTGTGATTGTACACCAGAAGAGATGGAAGAGAAATTTGGTAGTGAAGTTACAAAATTAGTACAAGGTGTTACCAAGCTTAGTAAAATTCACTTTTCTACGGAAAATGAATATTTAATCGATTACTATAAAAAAATTATCGTAGGTATGAGTGAAGATGTTAGAGTTATCATTATTAAACTTGCTGACCGTCTTCATAATATGAGAACTCTCTGGGCAACACCACCGGATAGACAGAAAGTAAAAGCGAAAGAAGCACTAGAGATTTTAGCTCCTATTGCACATCACTTGGGAATTCATAAAATAAAAAGTGAGTTAGAAGACTTAGCGTTGCGTTACTTGAAACCAGATGTTTTCTATGATATTGCTGAGAAGTTAAATAAAACTAAGTTAGAGCGTGATCGTACGGTTGTTGATATGGAAAGAGAAGTTTCTGAGTTACTTACGGAACACCATATTAATCATGAGATTAAGGGTCGTGCTAAATGTATTTATAGTATTTATAATAAATTAAATAAGGGTAAAAAGTTTAGTGATATTTATGATTTACTTGCTTTACGTATTTTAGTTCATACAGAACAGGAATGTTATTTGGCACTTGGAATTATTCATTCTAAGTTTCGACCACTTCCTAAACGTTTTAAAGATTATATAGCAATGCCTAAACCTAATATGTATCAATCTTTACATACTACGGTTTTTGGAATTGATGGATATTTATTTGAAATACAGATTCGTACTTATGATATGGATGAGGTTGCGGAAAATGGTATTGCTTCCCACTGGGCTTATAAAGAAAATAAAGGTTCTACTAAGACTGCTAATTTACAATCTACTACGGAACAAAAATTACAATTTTTTAAATCTATTATTGATTTAAGTCATGATAAGATGAGTAGTGAAGAGTTTGTTAACAGTGTTAAAGATGAGGTGTTAAATAATAATATTTATTGTTTTACTCCAAAGGGTGATGTTATTGAACTTCCTAAGGGAGCAACACCAATTGATTTTGCCTATAAGATTCATACTAAGGTAGGAGAGACTACGACTGGAGCAATTGTTAATAATGCCATTGTTCCACTAAATTATGAATTAAAAAATAATGATATTGTAAGGATTATTACTAATAAGAATGCTACTCCTTCTCCAGAATGGGTTAATATTGTTAAAGCAACTACTACTAGAAATAAAATAAAGAATTTCTTTAGTAAAAATGAAAAGGAAGTACATATTGAACGTGGTAAATATACTTTAGAGAAGGAACTTCGAAGAAGAAAATTGTCTATTTCTGATTTCTTTAGTGATAAAAATGTCAAAAAAATATGTGAAGAATTTCGATTGGATGATTTAGAAGATATTTACTTAACAGTTGGTAATGGTAAAAATTCGGCTAATTCTATTATTAATTGTATTGATAAGATTGAGGAGGTTGCTGCTCCTAAAGTTGTTAAAGTAACTCCTAAAAATATGGATGCTGATATTATAGTTAGTGGTATTGATAAAGTAAAAGTGAATCTTGCTAATTGTTGTTGTCCTGTTTTTGGAGATGATATCATAGGATATATTACGAAGGGAAATGGTATTACTGTTCATCGTACGAATTGCCATAATCTTGAGATGTTAGAGACTAGAACATTAGAAGTTCATTGGAATACTAATGTCAATAAGAGGTATTTAACTAATTTATTGATTTATTCTAATAGTCATGAAAATCATATGCTTTCTTTAATTCAGACTATTTCTAATATGAATGTTAGTGTAGATAGTATTAAGACAATGAGTAAGACAGATGCTATTTTATATGAAGCTAGTGTTTATGTTACCGGACTAGAGCAACTTACTAAATTAATAGCTTTACTGGATAAACAACCTTATGTAGATCATACAGAAAGGATGATGCGATGAGAGTTTTAGTACAAAGAAGTGGAAAATCTTCTGTTTCTGTTTGTGATAGAGTCGTTGGACAAATTGATTCTGGTTTGGTTGTCTTTGTTGGATTTACTGATGGTGATACATTAGAAAAAGTACAATATTTGGCTAAGAAAATAGTAAATCTTCGTATTTTTCCTGATGATTCCGGAGTTATGAATAAAAGTATTTTAGATTATGGTGGTAAAATACTTTCAGTATCACAATTTACTTTGTATGCTAATTGTAATAAAGGAAATCGTCCTAGTTATATTGAGGCTATGAATAATCATGAGGCAGTTACATTTTATGATTTATTTAATGAAGAGTTAAGTAAATATGTAGAAGTTGAAACTGGAGAGTTTGGTGCCGATATGAATGTTTCTATTACTAATATTGGACCTACAACAATCTGGTTGGAAAGGTAGGAACATTGTTTCGAAAAGAGCTTAATTATCCTTTAATTAATTTTACCTTTTTTATGATTTTACTTTGCATTGGTTTTATGAATGCAAAACAAATTATGGATATTTTTATGAATATTTTGTCGATTTTATTACCATTTATAGTAGGGTTTATCGTGGCTTATGCGATAAATCCTTTTGTTTGTTTTTTAGAAAAAAAGCATATTCCTAGAAGTGTTGCGGTAGTTATAGTTGTTTTTTCTTTGTTGTTGTTACTAGGGTTTTTAATTTTTACTTTGCTTCCTATTTTATATCATCAGATAGTTGATTTTACGATTCAACTAATACAACTTGTGAATCATTTTAGTAAGAAGTTTGCCCTTCCTTCTGGAAATTTAGAGGTTTTTATTACACATTTTTTTAATCAGATTTTACAAAGTATGGGAACAATTACTACGGCTACTACTGTTAGTTTTTTTGGAACTTTTGTTTCGGGTGTTAGTGGATTTGTGATAGGGTGTGTTAGTTTTCTTTATTTCTTATTTTATATGGGAAAGATTAGGACTTATTTTAAAGATACATTAAAGTTTAGATATCCTAGATGTTATCATTATTTACTTACTTTGGATAGTACGATGGTACAGTATGTGAAGGGTGTAGGGCAATTGATGTTTGTTCAATTTATTGAGTATTCTTTATTGTTTCTTATCATAGGACATCCACACTGGCTAGTTCTAGGGATTTTTATTGGACTTTTTACTGCTGTTCCTTATGTAGGGGGATTTGTTGCTAATGTGATTGCAATACTTACGGCATTTATGATATCTGACTCTTTATTTTTTGCTACTTTATTTGTATGTTTGTTTTTTCCTTTGGTAGATGAATATTTTATTTCTCCTAGAATTTATGGTAAGTCTAATGATATTCATCCCGTACTTACTATTTTTCTTCTAAGTATTGGTGGAAGTATTTTTGGAGTTTTAGGAATTGTTTTAGCTATTCCTGTTTACTTATTTATTCGAACTACGATTTCATTTTTTTGGTTTGATGTTAAAAATGGTGCAAGAAATATTAAAGATGTGTTATAGTA
>CASDWO010000005.1 GCA_949284575.1 uncultured bacterium | reverse complement strand
GTGCTATTTAGGTGCTAAAAAGTTAGAAAACTTTTAAAATTATTTAATTTATGTTGGTATAAAATAAACAAAAAAAGTTAAAAAATAAGGGAAAAATGAAGTTGTAAAATAAAAAGTGACTAAACAACTTCGCCCCCTGAACCATCATCACTAATAGTTGAAGAATAATTATCAGAACCACCACCACCAGCAGCAACCATAATTCGTGATTTTAATGAAGTAGTATTAGTAGCATCACCTGCTGTTAGCCGAATATCAGTAGCACCTCCTCCTGAACCAGAAGAAGCATTACCACCATCACCTCCGCCATTAAAGCCCCCAGTTGGACCACCAAATCTACTATTACCAGCACCATAAGTACCCTTACCACCAACATAAATGTAAAGATCAGTTCCTTCTTTTAAAGTAATAGTTCCTTTAGTATAAGCCCCACAACCTGCTTTTGAAGTAACAGAAGTACCACAATTATTTTGTTTATAATTATCTCCTCCACTAGCACCCCAAAGTTCTATTAAATAACGATTAGTAGAAGGTACCGTAAAGGTTTGATAAGAACCTGTATAACTGAAAGTATAAACTAAATTAGTATCTAAATTAGTAATTCTAGCATACCCATCACCATAATTACCAATCATTAATCCATCACCATTATAATCAGGCATCGCTTCATCACCTGCAATCATCTCAGTATTTTGAAAAATATAACCAGATGAATGATGTGATAAAGATCTATCAAGTGTATCTGGATCAGATATACATACTACTTGTAATTCTTTAATCTCTACTGTTGTAGTCGTATTATTATTACTTATCTCATTAACATTAAAACTAAAATAAGGACCTACTAACAAAAAGGTATATTCATACTTTTTATAAGTATTATTTAAATCATCAAGAATATACTTAGAACCACTATCAGTATTATTAATATAAACATTTTGATTATTAGAATCTTCTTTATATCTAGCATAAAAAGAAACATTAACTACTTGCCCTTTATATTCAGGTAAATAATAAGCATAAATAGCATTAGAATTCTTAGCAGCTAAAGTAAAACTAGCTTCTTCTGTATTAACAGTTCTTTGAAATAAAGTAGAAGCACCACTAGTTTTCCATCTACTTTCATTTGTAATATCAAAAAGATTCTTACTAATAGTTTGTCTTAATAAACTCTCTACTTGTAAAGACCCATATATTCCTACATTAGTAGTAATATTATCAGAAAGTAAAACTTTATTTTCTATAAAAGTAATATTATTATAACCAACATTATATTCAGCTGCTGTATAAGTAAATGTATAAGTCTCTTCTTTATCTAATTTATCTAAAGTATATCTCTTATACTCATCATTGATCTTTAACTCATCAACATATACTAATCTACCTTCACTATTACGAACTTCAAGCCTAACCTTATCACTAATAATCGCTCCATCTATATCAACAACTTTAGCATCAAAATCAATTAAACTCTCATTAGAAAACTCATTAGTAATTAAAACCTCTGCTTCTTTCTTTAATGTTCTAAAACTTCCTAAATTAGTTAAACTCTCAATATTATACTCTTTATCTCCTTGTTTAACATAACTCTCTAAATCAACTAAATAAGATGTATTAGACTCTAAATTACTAAATTTTAAATTAATATAGTCTCCACCTTTTAAAACATCCACTAAATTATCTCTTAAAATATCTTTTACTACTACTTCCTTAGTCTCTTCATTAATAACTGTAATCTCTACTCTATCTAATAATTCTACTAATCTAGCATCAGTTGCCTCTAGATTAATCTTCATCTCATAACTAGCTTCTTCTTGTAAAACATTCTCATTATCAAAATCAAATCTAAAATATCCTAAATTAGCGATAGACTCGGTACTAAATCTTGTTTCTTTAAGTTTTTGATTTTCTAAAACACCAAACCCATCTGCTAAATCATAATCAGCATAAACTTCAATTAAATAAATTTGATTAGATTCTAAATTAGAAACAGTAAATTCTTGATTAGATTTAAATGTATCATTATAAATTACTTTACCTGTCAAATCATATATTACATAATGTAAATTAGAAATATAAACATCATCGCTATTTTCTATTGTAACTTTTAAAGTAGCCGTTGTAAAATCTGTATTAACAACTCTAATATTAGCAGTAGGTAAAGTCTTAGAAGTTTTCGTTTGATATATATTATTATTAACAACTAACTCATTTCCTGCCACATCATAAGCCACTATTTTCATTGTATAATTTGTATTAGACTCTAAATTCTTACTAGTCTCATAATTAATACTTTTTAAAGCTTTTAAATTTTGTACTTGACTACTAGAAATATTATATTCTTTATCAGAAATTAAAATTCTCACATTCTTTAAGCCCTTTAAGACTTCATCACTATCTTTATTTAATAAATGTAAATCTTTAATAGCAATATAATTAGGATAAAAAGTATCATTTACTAAAGAAAACTCTAAAGGCTCAACCGAAGAAATATCTTTAGTCTTAATTACCTCTTCTACAAAAGTCTTCCTAATTTGTACATCATCTTCATTTAAATATGTATATGTACCAACTATTTTATATTCAGTATTAGGTAAAAGCCCTGCAATTTCAAAAGTACCACTACCTGTCACTGTTTTTCTTAAATAAACTCTATCATCAACTCTTAGTTCAAAAGAAGGACTCTTTTTAATTCTTGAAGCTGGATCATCAATTGTTAAATTAGCTTGCATAGAATAAATATTTGTAGAAAAATCATTAACTGTTACTTTTGGTTCTACATAATTACTTACAATATTATTATCATTAGTAATATCATCACTATTTCCTATAGATCCCTCTTCTTCATCTATTATCTCTTCTATAAGATCTTCTTTTATATCTTCTTTTTTAGAAATAAGATCTAATAAAATTCTAAGCTCTTCATAAGTAAAACTCTTATTATTGATCATAATTTCTGAATCACTATCAATACCATCAATTACATAATATTTAAATTTATCTTTCTTTAAAGTATAATAACGAATCTCATTTTCACTAAATATTAAGAAACTATTTCCCTTTATTACATAATTATCAGTATTAGTAGTAATATTCAAATCAAGAAAATTAACATAAATTCCACTAGATAACTCTAAAAAATAATATAATTCATTATCTACTTGTTCATAATTAACAGCATTATAAAGTTGTCCTCCTGTTATAATACTATTAGCATAACTAGAACTCTTATTAAATTTAGAATCAATAAGATTACCATTTTCAAAAAAATTCATAATTAAAGATGAATCTTTAGCAATTAGAGGTAATTCTTTATTAATTTGATACTTTTTCTCTGTTCCTATAAATAATTCTTCACCTCTTTGATAGATAGTATCATTAATATCTACTTTTTGATAATCTATATTCTTAGTATCCTCACTTTGATTTACTAAGTTCTCTACTATTTTATTAGAGGTAAAAAGATAACCATCCACATCAATATTACCATGAGGAACAAATCTCATATAACTAAAATAAACAAGGATAATTACCACTACTATCATAGGAATGATAATTTTCTTCATAAAATCACTCCATTACTTTTTTAAATTAGATAAATATGAAAAGTTTTTAAGCAATAATTTTGATTTTCCATTATATTCAATACTATCTATTGTTAAATTAACAGTATATGAAGAAGTAGACGCTAAAACATCTTGATCTAGATTAGCAAAATAATACATTTTATCTTCTTCATAATGATATAAATAAAAGTCTTTATTAAAATTATAAATAGCATAAGAAAAAGCTGGTACAGTTATTTCTATCTCTCCTACTTTAACAGTTGTATCTTCTAAAAAGAAATAAAGATTATTACCATCAAAAAGAAAAGCATTAGAAATTGGATAATTTAAATTAGTATTTACTAAATACATTCCCCCATTTGAAGCATCAAGGGTAGTAAATTCATTAATTTTTCTTTGTTGACCACTACTTAAAGGAAATACAACAGCCATTTCTTTTGGAAATATAACTTTATCTATTCCTTTATAGTATAAAGGTTCTGACTCTAAATCCATCTCTTCCCCATTAGCTTCTAATTTTGTAATCCCCGAACTACTATCTAAAGTTATTTTTGTATTAAATTCAAATTTTGCTTGATCAAAATAAATATACATCTCTTCTTCTTCAATAGTATATTTATTTAAATTCTCTTTTACAAAGAAAACAATTATAACTACTGCTAATAAAATTAAAAATAAACCTAATGCTGTCAAAAAGATAACTAAATGTTTTTTTATAAAATTTAAAATTCCTTTAAAGTTTATCTTAGCTTTCATTTCATAACTCCTATTCTTATCAATATAATTCTAACGCAAAAAAGAAAGAAATACAACAATAAGTAATAGAAAAGCATCTATTCTAAGAAACTGCTCTCTTTCTTTTAAATATTCTCTTACTACCACCATGAACAACCTTTTTTACATATTTATTTCTTGATAACAATGCTTGAATATCTTTTAAATAGAAATAACTTCCATAAAAGAAAATAAATAATCCTAATAAAATAATTAGCGCCACAACTGAATATAAAAAAGTAACATCTACTAAATAATTATAAAATATCTGTTTCGAATAAAGAAGAAAACAAATAAATAAACTATTAACAAAGTTTACAAAAATCTTTACAAATCTCCTTGCTAAAAGATCAAATAATAATTGTGCTAATAAAAAGATTAGAAAATGAATAAAATTTATTTGATTAGATATTATTGACCATAATAATAAAACATAGGAAATAGTCTTAAGAGAAAAAAGTAAAATATCATAATTATTAAGACCCATAAACATTCCGTAAAATTTTAAATGTTTTTCTGTTTCTTTCTTATTTATCTTAAAAGTAATTTCAAAAATTATTAAAAATATTAAGATAAATAAGAAAAAAGATAATATAAAAGTAAAAAGTAAACTTAACTGATAAATAACTTCATCCATAATTACCTCCCGGTTTCTTTTATAATTAATTCAAAAACATTGTTTTGATTAACATAATAGCCTTTTATATTATCTAAAACTTTACTATCATTATCTAGTTCTAATTCAAAATTACCATCAATCTCACCAATAATAGGTAAATAATCTTTCATAATCAATAAATTATATTTAGAACTCTTAATTCTAATAGCTTTAACCATCGAAAAAGTCTCTAACCCTTTAGTTAAACTATATATCTTTACAATCATAAAATCTCCTTAATAGTTCCTATATATAAGAATCTATTTTCATCAACATTATCATAAGTACCTGCTAAAATATTTTTAACATCTTCTAAAACATCATTTATCTTTACATATTTACCTTTAATATTAGTATAGTTTTCTGCAACAAACATTGGTTGTGTAAAATAATTTCTTAACTTCCTTGATCTATAAAAGATATTTTTATCTTCTAAAGATAATTCATCTATTCCTAAAACGGCAATAATTTCTTCTAACTCTTCATATCGTGTTAAATATTTTAAGACTTGACTAACTAAGTTATAATGTTCTTCTCCAATCTTTTCAATATCAATTAATTTACTTGTCGTTCTAAAAATATTAATAGCAGGATATAACCCCTTCTCTGCAACTTTACGATCTAAAACTATTTGTCCATCCATATGTGAAATAATTGTTTGTACAGCTTCATCATTAAGATCATCAGCAGGAACATAAATAGCTTGAAAAGAAGTAATTGAACCTTTTTCTGTTGAATTAATTCTCTCTTCTACTTCACTAATATCACTAGCCATTGTTGTAGGATAACCATTTTCTACAGGAACTCTTTTAAGCTCTGTTGAAATCTCTGACTTAGCTTGAACAAATCTATAAATATTATCAATAAATAATAAAACATCTTGTTTCCTTTCATCTCTTAAATACTCTGCTAAAGTAAGACCACTATATATCGCTTTACTACGAGAAACTGGATTATCACCCATTTGTCCAAAGACAATAGATATTTTATCTAATAAATTAGCTTCTATCATCTCATCATAAAGCTCTTTACCTTCTCTTGATCTTTCTCCAACTCCTACAAAAACAGCATTAGAATTTAGATTTTTATAAATATTATTAATAAGCTCTTTAATTAAAACTGTCTTTCCAACTCCAGCTCCTCCTAATAATCCCATTTTAAATCCTTTACTAAGAGGTGCAAAGAAATCAATAACTTTAATACCAGTCCATAATATCTCATTATTAACATTAACATCTGCTAATGTTAAATGTTTATCATAAATACCTCTTTCATGAGGATCACCTATTATAGTACCATCAATTAACTCTCCATATGAATTAAAGACTCTACCTAATATTTGATTAGAATATTCAATACTTAAACCCTTTTTCAAAGGATAGACCAAAAGACCTCTTTTAAGACCAATAACAGAAGCAAAAGGAATTGTTGTAATGGTATTATTCTTTATCTCCACTACTTCAAAGCGATAAATCTTAGAATTAACTTCTGTATATAAAATATCCCCTATTTTTACTTCTTGTGAATAATCCGCAAAAATACTGACATTAATATCAGAAATAGCAATTATCTTTCCAATCATTATATCACTCCCTTATATTATTCTTATAGTTACTTATTTGTCTTTTAAAGGCCTTATACTTCTTCTCTTTTCTTTCTTTTTGTTTTAAAGTCTTTTCCATCTCTTCAATCTTATCAATAGAATCTCTTGTTACTTTCTCCCTCATAACATTTTCACTAGCCCAACTATTACTTTCTAATATTTTTATTTGATAACATAAATAAAGTGCTAAAATACTCGTAATAACCTCTTTAATATCTGCTTCTATTACATAATCAACATCTAAGTTAAGTTCTTTTTCTTTATCACTTTCTAATTCTATTGGAAATAAAGTCTTCTTTTCAAATCTAATATCATTAACATTATAATAGTGATTATATATGACATTAATCTCTTTTAAATCATGTCCCATAACATATTCATAAATAATCTCTTCAATTTTATAATAATTATGAAAAAAATCTTCTTTAGTTATTTTTATTAAAACCTTATCTTCTTCTTTAGGAAATATCTTCTTCCCTACAATTATTTTATAATTATCTTTATCTTCACCTATCGCTTGTAATAATTGATGGTTAAAATTACCACAAAATCCTAAATCATTACCTAGATAAATATTAATAACTGCTCCCTTATTATTAGAAACTAAGATCTTTTTATCTAAGACTAAGTTTTTATTATAGATAATTTTATACATCATTTTTGTAAGCTCTTGTTCTATTTCAAAATACTCTTCAGCAACTTCTCTTGCTTTATCTACTCTAATTAAAGAATGGAAATTCATAACTTTAACAATATTTTTAATACTAGCCATTCTTATCTTCTCCTAAAAACGAAAATCTCTTTATAATAGTATCTTTAGATAGATAAGAAAACTTATATTGATTTAAACTATCAAGTATCTTTCTTCCTTCAAATATCTTCGCTTGCAATTCTTTACTCATCTCATCAATATTAGCTAGTTCATAAACATCTCTTGTTTCAAGATAACTAAGTAATTTTTGTCTAACCGAAGCTCCTAGTTTTTTCATCTCCGCATCTTGAACCGCTCCACCTAATCTTGATACTGAAAGACCATAATCAATCGCTGGTTTCTCACCTTTTTGAAAGTTCTTACTAGATAAAACAATTTGTCCATCTGTAATAGAAATAATATTAGTAGAAATATAATCAGTAATATCCCCACTAGTTGTTTCAATTATAGGTAAAATCGTAATACTAGCCCCGTTTTTATATTGACAACCCTTTTCTAATAATCTTGAATGGAAATAAAAGATATCAGCAGGATAAGCATCACGTCCTGGCGCTTTTAAAGAAATAAGACTAATCTCTCGATAAGCATCAGCATGTCTTTTTAAATCATCAATACAAACTAAGACATCAAAGCCTTGTAACATATAAAACTTAGCAACTGATAAAGCATAATATGGTGTTAAAGTAATAACAGGTGGTAACTCATCATAAAAAGCTGTCACAATAATTGTATAACTCATCGCATTTCTTTTAAGTAATTCATAATATATTTCCTTTACTTCTTTTTTCGTCTTTCCAATCGCTACATAAATACAAATAACATTTTGTCCCTTTTGATTAACAATTGTATCTAAACAAAGCTGTGTCTTACCTGTTTTCTTATCTCCAATAATTAATTGTCTTTGTCCTCTTCCAATTGGATAAATCAAATCAATTCCTGCAATTCCTGTATATAAAGGTCTTTTAACAGGAGTTCTTTCCATTATAGGAATATTATCTTCTTCTATCTTTAATTTAATAATATCTTGATATTTCTTATTAGTTAATTTATCTTCTCCAAAAATATCAATCATTCTTCCCATTGCATCTTTAGAAAACTCTCCCATAAACTCTTCATTACTTTGATATACACTATCTCCAATCGAAATCTTATCAGTCTGTTTTAAAACTGCTATAACGACACAATTAGTTTCCATCTTCATAACATAGCCAATAGCTTTATTATCAATATTAACTTTCTCATAAAAAGAAACATTCTCTAGTCCATTAGCATATATTATAAAATCTTTAACTTGAATTACTTTACCTACATCATAAATATTACGCCGATAATTTATCTTATTTATTTTATCATCAAGCATCTTATCGACATAATCTTCTTCAAATAGTTTTTCTGCTGCACCATTTTCCATACTAATTCCCCTTTTTTAAAGACTATAATCATACATTTTATTGCGATAAATAATCATAATTCCTTTATATATTTTAGCATTATACTCTGTCTTAACTCTTTTATCCAAATAATCAAAATTAATATTTTTATCTCCTACCTCCACATAAATATGTGGATCACATTTATTAATCTCATTCTCTAAATAATTCAAAAAATCTTCAATTGTTGGATTATTTGTATTAAGAACAAAAGCATCTACAATATCAACATCAATCATTCTAAGTTCATCAAATAATTTAGAAAGTAAAGTATCATCAGTACTAGTTACAATATTATAAACACCAATCTTTAAGACTTTCCTTCGCATTTTCTCTAAATGTTCAAACCTTGTTACCTCTTCTTTCATAGGTACCTTTTCTAAAAACTTTTTAATAATTTTCTCACTATCTACTTGAAATCTATCATCAACCTTCTTAACTGTTTTAAGTAAATCATCTATTTGATACTCTCTTTTATTATCTTCATAAACAACTACTGGCGCTTGATAATTATCTTTTTCCTTTTCCTTCTTTTCTTCTTCTTTTATATTTTGAATATCTTCTAATTTCTTCTCCTTTTCTTTAATAAGTTCATCATATTCTTGTAATTTTAAAGTAAAATATAATTTTGACTGTTCATTTACTTTATTAACAATTCTCTTAAAGAAAAGAAAAGTAATAATTACTAGAACTAATAAAACTGCTAAAGCTACAAATATCTCTGTCATCTTTAAATAAATAAAGGATTAAAAAATAACAAGAAAAAGACAAAAGAGAATAAGAACAATAGAAAGATCGTTGTCACAATCAATATCGTCATAACTGAATGAACAACATCTGCTTTCGTTTCAGGATTTCTCCCTACTGCTTCTGCTACTTTCCCAGCCATTGTACCAATACCTATTCCAAGTCCTAGAAAAGTAAATCCTAGCATAATTCCTATACATATCATTGTCGCTGCCATAATATCCATATCTATACCTCCTATTCATTAATGAATTTATCACTAACATCTAAATTAATACTACCACCATTATACATTATATTTTCTAATTTTAGTTCATTTAAATATCCTAAATTATTATAAGTTAAACTACCATTATATTTATTATTAGTAAAACTACTACTTTTAACAGTCTCTACATTAGCTTTCGTTTGATCTGTATAAAGCGAAATATCAGCAGATTCTATCGCATAATTACTATCAATTTCTAAAGTATAATATATTCTATCTTTAGTTACCTTTGTAATATCTAATTTATAACTAGGAATCTTTGTTTTAATCACAACTGTATCTTCATAAACATCTCTATTTCCTGCTACTAAACTATAACCAAAAGTTATCGTATATTCATGATCAGGTTCTAAATTATTTAATACATAATTACTAGCATCTTTATTTAGATAATATTTATTAACTTCATTACTCTCTATATCTGTAACTAAAAGAAATAAAGCTTGATATTCACTATTAGGATCAAAAACAATATATTCTACTGTAATAGAAGAAGCATTGGCACTTACCTTTTTTAAAGCAGCCCATCTACTAAAATCAAAGTAAACTTCACCTTTTTTTACAGTATCTTTACTATTATCATTAATGTTATTAACACTATTTGTCAAGTTATTAAAACTATTTACTACATTTTGTGAATACTGATCATAATAATTAACTATATCATCATTATTATCTTCTTCTTTCTCATCATTTGTTAAAGTAGTATCCTTTTCATCTTCTTTATACTTATTACTACTACCAATAATATTTTTTAAATCAATCTCATTTTTCTCATAAATTAACTTTTCATTAGCAACATCAAAATCAAAGATACTTCCCTTAATTATTAAAGGATTAATTGTCTTAACATTAATAGAATCATTCGCTAAAGTAGCATTACCTTGTTTATCAAGTTCAATAAGTAAATAATCCTCAGTCTCAATAGATCTATCTTCTGTATAAATCTTTTGATCTACAATTAAATACTTACGATCTTTTAATTTATAAAACTTAGCAGGAGATGCTTTAGTAATACTTGTCTCATTAGTAACTTTCTTAACACTTCCATCAGTACCAATTTCATAAGCAGTTCCATATAATTTAAGTCTATAATCATTACTATTAGAAGAAAGACATGGCGAGCCAATTTTATAACTAGTATCATCAAAAGTTAAATAGTATTTACCATCATACTTTCTCTTTAAAGTACCTTTATCACTAGTTGTAATCTTCATAAAATCTTCATCATAGAAAACTGTATCAGCAAGAATTTCATAAGTATTATTATCATGACTAAGAGAAATACCAATAAAATAAATAAATATTAAGATGACGAAGATAACAAGAATAGTTAATAAAATAAACATTTTTCTATTAGCTTTACCTAACTTCCGCATATCTTCATCATCTCCTTTCTTAATTTATATAACGATACTCTAATGATTGTTCTGAAATTACTTTACCATCTTTTAAAAACTGTACTTGAATATAATATAAACCATAAGTTGTAATGTTATCTTGTAAAGTCAAAGTATAAAATGAAACATCTCCAACAGTTTCTAAAGTAGGAACAAATTCTGCTGTATTATCAATTGAAAAACCACTTGTATTATAAATAGAATAACGAATTGTATCAATAGATGTCAATTTATAACTATTATAAAACTGTAAATTTATCTTTGTTTGATCTTCTAGATTAGTAGAAGCATAAACATCACCAATATTTATACCTTCTGTATCTATAAGAGTTGTTTGATAATTCTTTTCATATGGATTAACTAAAGATGAATTATTATAACGATCAAGAGTACAAGTAACTCTTAATAAATATTTTTCACCTTGCTTTAACCCTGAAAGTGTAAATCTATTATTAACAGTATTAATACTATACTCCTTGTTCTTATATTCACTAGGTGTAATATCATTACCAGAAGAATCATAAAAACTAACCTGATATACTCCTCCTACAATTACCTTTTGATAGTCTAAGACATTTATTCTATACTCAATCGCATCATTAGAATAAATAGTACTACTAATACCTATATATGGCATATAAAGTTGTTGGAAATCATATTTAATAACTCCTTGATTGTCAAGTTTAATCTCTGTTTCTTCCCCATTTAACTCTATCGTAGTATAAGGAGTAATTACAATATAATAACTATACCCCGTCTCAAATCCACAATCAACAGGAATAGGAATATATTTTGTCATACTATTCTTAAAAATAGTATCAGGAGCTATTTCCATATCAAGTAACTCATAAGACTCTTCGGAATTTTCGTTAGTAATAACTTTATAAATTGAATACTCTAAACGATCATAACCAACAATCTCATCTAATTCATAAGTAAGTTTTAAATTTCTTTTCTCATAAGATGAAGCTGTATAAGTTGCTTCAATATCAGTTATACCAATCTCACTTAAAGTTTTAAAGTAATAATTACGGATATTCGTCTTCGCATCAACATCATAAAGTTGCATTTTAACATACTCATCACCAGTCTTAATATAAGCATAAAGTTTAAAATAATAATATGTCTTCGCTTGTAAATCTTCAATAACAACTTCTCTATTTAAACTATCAGCATCAATCTCCATTGTCTTTAAATATGTAGATGTAGTAGCATTTTCATTAGTCTCATATAACTCTAAATATATTTTATTATCTTTAATAGTAGAAGCCGTTGAGCCGTATAAAACAATCCTAGCATTTGCCGTAATAAGAGTAGGCTTAATATTTAACTCACCAACAGCATTAGTTAAACTAACTCCAGGAATAATTACATCAAAACTAAAGCTATTAGAACCATCACTAGAAACAGAAACTTCGCTTAAATTCTTGACATTAAAATACTCATAATTTTGACTAATACCTCTACTATCAATATCAAATTCAATTATTCTTTCTTTTTCTGTAATAAGATCTTTTACTGTTAAAGTTTTCTCTTTCAAATTAAACTCTTTAGAAAATAATGATCCATTAGCAACATCACTAATATTTAAATCTAAATCCCTGTCTAAAACATAATAATAACTCTCTTGATCTTCTGTTTTAACTGTTTGTAAAGCTACTCTATCATTAGCACTTTCAAAACCACCTAAACCATTATCATAACTAAGATATAACTCTGTTGTAATCTCTTTACCTAAAAATTCTTCTAAATCAGCTAAATCAACGGTAATAATACCATTATCAATCAAAAGATTATCTTTAGTAATTGTCTTAGAATCTGCTTTAAATACCATTCTAGCAGAAGTAACCCGATTATAAAAACTAGAATTAGTTTGATAATCTAATAAAGTTATTAAAATATGATTTGTTTCTAAAGATAAATGATAATTACCTACACTAGGTGTATAAGAACTCTCATAATACTGAGATACCAAATCCTTTTCAAAGATCTCTTCTTGTTTAACTAAAGCCTCTTCAAAATACATTTCAAAATAACCACTATTTAAAGATACGAATTGTAAATTACGATATTCATCTTCACTACAAGTTTGAACATTTAAAGATCCTTTTAAAACGTTATCTATTTTATAATAAAGTTTATTATCAATAACTACATTATCAACATCTTCAAAATGATACTTATATATAACTTCTCCTTCTTTAGAAGTAGAAAGATAAATAAGAAAGATTGGTTCTTGTTTTTCTGGAGTAATAACTTTAGATTTCAATACTACATTATTAGTAGGATAAATAGTATCAACAACTCCATCAAAATTAAGATCAAGAGAAGCTGTATAAGTAAAGTAATAACTATTACCTCTTCTAAAATCTTTATCTATAACATCATAAGCTGTTCCATCTTTTAAATAAAACTCTACATAATTAACACTACCATCTTCAGGTATTTTATATTCTAAAGTATCAATAACTTCTCCTGTCTTAGCATCATGAAGTTGGTAAGTAATACTTTTAGCATATCTTTTAGAATTATCATATCCTGCTTTAATTTGGTACCCAACTATTGTTTCTGGATTTAACTCCTCCCGATATTTATCACCAGCATCTTTATTTCTAATTACATTAACTTCAATCGCATTAGAAGGATCAGTTGGTAAATCAGGAACAAAACCATTAGTTTTAACTGTTATGATATTATTATTAATTGGTAAATCATTCTCAAAATCAGTATAATCATAAGCTCCTGTTACTTCAATTGTATAATATTCTGAAGTCATATCTTGATTTCTTAAACCAAAAAGAGCAGGATCAATCTCAAAACTATTATCATAATATTCAGTCTGTAAATCACTAGCATAATAATCCAAATCACGATCTACTTTTCTTACTGATTTAATTAAAGTTCCATTAGTATTTCTACCTGAATAAATATTAAATCTAAGTCCTGTCAAAGTATTAGCTTCTAAAGAAGTATCAACACCTTCTTGACTACCTAACTGAGCTGTAATAGAGAAAGCTTTCGTAATGTTTTCATCATTAATTGAATAACGTAAAGTAAAAGGATCAGGCTCTTTAGTCTTAACAACAACACTACCAATATAACAATTATCAATCGCAGGATTACCATCTTGTAAATTTACAGTTGCATAAATAGATATATTATAAGTTTCATTAGCACGTAAATTATTAACAGAAAAAGGAATACGTAAATTACCACTTGTTGTAATAGTATTAATATTACCTACAGAATCTTGATAAGTTATTGTAATAACTTTACCATCATCTAAATTTATCGTACCACCTGAATCTGTAATTATAATATTACCTTCAATTCGCTCAAAAGTTACATTAGATTGTTCAAAACGCACTGTTGGAAATTCTACTCCATCAAGCTTCATAACTTCGCTATAATCAGTTTCATATTCATAATCTTTATCATTATCATTAAATATTGCAACTACTTTATAAACATATGGTACACCTCGTTCTATTACATCATTATCAACAGAAATCTCTACTGAGCCATTTTTACTTCTTTCAACTACCTGTAAAGGACTAGAATTAGACTCTATTGTTCTAGCATCATATATCTCATAACGATAAGAAGAAATACCATTATCTAAATCTTTAACACTTGTAAGACTAAGAATAAATTCCCCATTTTTCTTATCTATTGTAAAACTTGGTTTACCAAAAGTAGGTTTTCTTTTAAGTGTCTTAAATTCTTTTTCTAAAGTTAATGCATCACTAACAATAGAATTTTCATAAACAAAGTTACTAAGTTCTACTTGATAAGCTTTATTATGCGTTAAATTATCAAAATATACGGTTGTACTCATAACATCATCAAAAGAAACAGGTCTCTCACCAATTATTTGTTCCCCATCTTTAAGAGTAACACTAACACTTTTAACATCGGAATAATCACTCTTTGAAACATCAATAGCAAGCATAGAAGTAGTAGCATAATCTTTACTAAAGTTAATACCAATAGGTTCTGTAACAAATGTCTTTTGAACAAAATCTCTATTATAAGTAACTTCATTTTTCAAATAATCAGAATTAACTACTAAAATATAATTAGTATCAGGCATTAATGTCTCTACTTCTATTTCTAAATATGTAAGACCACTAGCTTCTTTATTTTGATAAACTATTCTATTAGTATCTGCTTCTATAATCTTTACATTCAAATCTCCATCTAATAAATTCTCTTGATCAGTTATTTCTATTTCACTTCTTATAGAGTATGGTCCTACTTCTAAAGATGTAACTGTAAACTCAGGATCTTTTAATCTTGCATTTTCTTCTACAATTTCTTCTGTAGTATCTTGATCTGTATCAATAATACCATTATGAATACCTTCAAAAGGGTCATTAGGACGAGCATTTTCATTATTTTCATCGGTATTATCTGTATCATCTTTATTATCCTCTAATTTAGTATTATCATTAGTCTTAGGAATTTCAATATTATCATCACTATCAATAGTAATCTCATTTAAATTAAGTTTATTAACTGAATCATAATAAAGATTATGATTTTGAATATCTAAAGTAACATTACCAATTTCTAAAGTCATATTAGAATCAACATTTTGTAAAGATAACTCTTGATTTTCTAATCTTGTAATATTACCATCAAAGAAAGTAATCTCTAAATAAGTATCTTCTAAATTTCTTTCCTCATCTCCTATTTTAAGAGTCATTTTATCTGCAACAAATAAATATTTATTAGAGGATATTTTAATAACAAAAGAATCAAAAGCTAGATCTTGATCACTAACAACATAGTTATTATTTCTCTTCTCTAAGATTGTCTCATCAAAAATAGAATAATATTTAAACACTGTATCATTTAAAGTATTAAGATCTAAGATAACTGCTTTTTTTAATGTTGCAATTGAACCATTAGAATAATGTAAAAAAGTATCTTTAGGAACACTAACTTCCTCTTGATCAGTATTATCAAAGACTACTTTTTGATTATTAACTTTTTTATATCTAGTACCAGACTTAAAATAATATCGTTCTACTTCTTCATTGGAATTATGTGTAATAATATGTCCATCCAAAGGAAAAGATCCATATAACGACTGTTGATATTGATATCCAAAAAAGAAAAGTAAAGAAACTATTAAAAGAACTGGTACAACAATCAGTATAATTCTTTTAATCATAAGCTCATCCTCTATTCTTAGATAATTATAGCAGAATTTCCATAAGTTAACAACAACGTTTTGAAAAAGGATGTAAAATTATAATTTAATTAAAAAGAAAACCCTATCAAATTAGATAGAGTCAAGGAAAAAAATCCCTCCTTCGTGACTAACTTCCTAACTGTATTTCAAATGGCCGATTTTTAGTTCCATCACCCCTTACTATTTGCACGTTAGATTTTAAATTTATTGATGGCCGAGCACCGTTCGCACCTGAAAAACCGTCGTAGTTCGCGATGCCATTGTAGTAAACGTTACGCACAAAAGATGCACTATACGGTGTTAAAGTCCAGTAATGTGTATTATTACTATATCTATCAAATTGTCCTGCCATTAATTCTCCTGATCTTAATAGTCCTACTTTTGCTGTAGTTGTACTTGATGTTAAGGTATTACCAGTTTCATCTGTATATTTAGCTAGTTTATATGATGTACCATATCCTACTGTTCCAAGATACCATGTTGTACTATCTTCTATCATATCACTATAAGAATCTCCTACATAATTTGTTAGATAGTCTCCATTTAAGAATGTACCTATTGTATTTGCACTTGAAAATGTTACTGTATCACCAAAACTCATCGTCTTAAATGTTCCTGAATCTTTTAAAGGTTCAGCACTGACTATCTTTGTTCCTGTTCCATTTTCATGGCTTACTATTCTATATAAATTATTTTCTCCGCTTCCAAATCTTATATATTCTCCACTGTATCTTGTATTAAGCATAGTTCCTGAAAGGTCAGTATCATTATCTCCTTCTAAACGATATGGGTTATTCTCTGTTCCATCACCACCTACGATTTTAACGCTAGATTTTAGATTTATTGATGGCCGAGCACCGTACGCAGTTGAAGGACTAATGTAATTCGCGATGCCATCGTTGTTAACGCCACGCACGCCAGACGCACTATACGGTGTTAAAGTCCACCAAGTAAGTCCATTATTTAAATATCCATCTGTTTCACCATTATTACTTGACTGATACTCATACATATTTAAAAGTCCTACTGCATCTGTTACTACTGTTGTTCCATTAGGTCTTGTTATATTACCTAATTCACTTGTATCTTCTGTTGCATCCCATGTTGCATCGGTTACGATAAAATTCTCATAATCTCTTAAATTATAAAGAAATCCATCTACGGTGGTATCATTTAACCAAGATTCCATGTAACTTCCTGCAAAGTTAGTTTGCTTACTTGGATTATACGGAATTGCACTTATATTCCATTGTGTTACTAATTTTGTTGTCTTGGCTTGATTATTAACAGATACCGCTCTCCATAATTTTCCACTATACCATATGTAATTGTTTGGATCTTCTCCTGTAATAAAGGTATCTACTCCATCGTTATATTGATTTTCTTCAGGTATATTTGCAAGCAACACATCACTTACTTCATCAGCAACACGATCTCTTCCATAGACATTTACTTTTACACTAAAAGTTTTATTTCCTCCATCACCTTGTGGATTATATTCTTCTGTTACATACATTCTTAATCTATAAGTATGTATTTGATTCACTGGCATTCATACTTGATGTATATAAACTCATTTCTCCTGTTGGTCTTCCTGTAAAACTATTAAAGCTTGTCTCCTCATTATATATTTTAGGTGACATTACTTCTTCTTCAGTTCCACCTTCTGTTACTCTAGTTAAATATAATTTAACATTATCACCAGAAAAAGTATTACCTTCAAGAGCTTTAGCTGATATCTCATAATTAATATTTGTATCTCCTGTTATATTACCACTTACTGTAAATTCAAAATAATCATCTAATGTCTTTCCTGTTTTATCTGTTGTAGGTAAAGCTTTATCTAGACTTATGACATTTTCTGTCTCTTCATAAGTCATACTAATTGCACCAGTTGTTATTGTATTTACTTTTGTTCCTAATCCACTATAACTAAAAGCAGCATAACTTATTCCTACTGTTAAAACAAGTAGCAATACTAATAAACTTGCCACTACTATCTTCTCTTTATTCTTTTTCATTTAAACCATCACCTTTACTACTTAAAATACCTCAATTTATCATATTTATACCTACTATTTATATATGGGTACTATAGATATCTTATCTATAAGTAATTCTATCACAGATAATTATTAACCGCCAATTTTAATTTAAATACGATAATATCTTATTTCATGGTATACTATAACTGGTGATATATATGAAAACAGCAATTGTCTTATCAGGTGGTGGCTCTAAAGGAAGCTACCAACTAGGAGTATGGAAAGCCCTAAGAAGATTACATATTAAATATGATATTGTCACAGGTACTTCAATCGGTGCTATTAATGGTGCTTTAATGACAGAAGATTCTTATTATAAAGCTAGAATAATATGGGAAAGATTAGATTTAGAATATCTCTTTAATAAAATCCCTAAATCTTATAAAAATATCGATGTCTTAAAACTCTTTAGTCATGAATTTCTAAAAAATAATGGCATGGAAATTCAAAAGATTGAAAGTATTCTTAAGAAAAATATAAATATTAATAAATTTTATCGTAGTAATATAAACTTTGGTTTAGTAACATATAACATTACAACTAAAAAGCCTCTTATCTTAAGTAAAGATAAAATCAAAAAAGAAAAACTTATCGACTATCTTATGGCTTCTGCTACTTGTTACCCTGCTTTTAAAATGAAAGAAATAGATGGTGATAAATATATAGATGGTGGTGTCTATGATAATCTACCTGCTACTCTAGCTTTAAAATTAGGTGCTACTAATTTAATCATCGTTGATCTAAATGCCCCTGGTATTAAGAAAAAAATACCTAAAGAAGTTCCTAAGATTATTATTAAACCCCATAATAAAATATCTTTCTTCCTTAACTTTAATAAAGAAGGCTGTGAAAGAAATATTAAATTTGGTTATAATGATACCCTTAAAGCATTTAAGAAATTAATGGGTTATAAATATTCTTTTAAACCTAAAGGACTTAAAAAATATTACCAAAAAAATAAACATGAATTAAATGATAAAACTCTTAGTAGCTTTATTAAATCTCTAGAAGACTTAGGAAAAATATTTACTATTGATGAAAGTAATATCTATTCTTTTAATGACTATATTAAACTATTAAGAAAAAAAATAAAAAATGAAAGTAAAAAGAGAATTACTTTAAATATTAAAAGTAGTTCTAAAATAGCAATTCTTTATTTCTTAAAAAATATTAATAAAAAGAAAAAGGATAAATTTACTTATATCTTTCCCAAAGAATATAAGTTAGCTTTATATTTATCTAAATTTGGAGTGGTTTATGAAAAATGATTTTCCTTATAGTGATGATAATAAACATTATCACAGCTTAACTTACTTTTATAAACATAAATTTAATTGCAAAGTCTGTAAAATCTGTCTAAATGCTAATTTTAGTTGTCCTAATCTAGATGGAAAAGTTGGTTATGGAGGTTGTATTTATTGTTCTAAAGAAGGTAGTGGTGAATTTGCAGGTAATGTAAATGATAGTCTTTCTCTTCAATTTCTTAAAGGTAAAGAAATGATGATAAGAAAATGGCCTAATGCTAAATTCATTGCCTATTTCCAAGCTAGAACTAATACTTATGCTCCTGTTAATATATTAAAATCATATTATGAGCCTTTTATTAATAATAAAGATGTTATAGGTATATCTCTTGCTACTAGAAGTGATAGTATTACTGATGAGTGCCTTAATTATCTAGAAGATATTAATAAAAGAACTTTTCTTACTGTCGAATTAGGACTCCAAACAATCCATGAAAAGACTAATAAATTAATAAATAGATGTGAAACTCTTGAAAGCTTTGAAACTATGGTTAAAAAATTACGTCAAAGAAATATTAATGTCGTCGTTCATATTATTAATGGTCTTCCTCATGAAACTAAAGAGATGATGATAGAAACTGTCAAATACTTAAATAAATTAGACATAAATGGTATTAAAATTCACATGCTTTACATCTTAAAAGATACACCTTTAGAAAAATATTATGAAAAAACTAATTTTAAAGTCGTATCAAAAGAAGAATATGTTGATATTGTTGTAACTCAGTTAAGATATTTAAGAAAAGAAATTGTTATTCATCGTTTGACAGGAGATCCAGATCCCTTAGACTTAATAGAACCTAAATGGTTAACAAAAAAGTTTACAATTTTAAATGAAATTGATAAAATAATGAGTAAAGAAAACATTTATCAAGGAGATAGATTATAATGAAAAATTTAAATATAAAAAGAAAACTTATTGCTTTAATACTAGCTACTACTCCTCTTACTTTATCTATAACATCTTGTAATAATAAAAATGAAACTAAAGTAATAGAAGAAGAAAATATCAACGAAACAACTACTACTGAAAATAACAAAGAAGAAACAAAAAGCAATGATGAAATAATTATTGATAGTATTAAAAATATAGAAAATGATATTAAAGATTCTCTTAATAAAGAAAATTTTGAAGAAGCTAAAGAAAAAGGAATTGATTTCTTTATTTCTCTAACAGATTTCCTTTTCTATAATGAGCCATATAAAGATACTAATATTACTCTTGATGACATTAGTGAACAAGCTAAAAAAGAAGTTTTCCACAGTTTAAATGTTATTGATGGTTGGATCATGGAAATAGCTCCTAATTATAAAGATAATCTTTCCGAAAAATATCAAGCAGTAAAAGACTTTACTTCTGAAAAGTATTATCAAGTTTTAGATAAAATAAGAGAATATCTTGGTGATGAAAACTATAATGCCATTAAAGAAATTAAAGATCAAATTAAAGGTGATATTAAAGAAGGCTATAATAATACGAAAGACAAAATTAAAGACAAAGCCAATGAATGGTATCAAGAATTTAAAGCTTTACATTAAAATATAATGTAAAGTTTTATATTTTACCCTTGCTTATAACATATTTTATAGCTTATAATGTCTATAAGAATAAAGGTGATTAAATGAATAAACAAGTTAGAATTATTGTAACAGCATCCCTAGCAGTTCTAGGTATTATCTGTATTATCTCGGGAGTTTTATATAACAATTTAGAAAGTAATAGAACTGAACAAAAAGTATTAGTTGTAGTAGAGAAAAAACAAGAAACCAATGATGAAGTTACTATTAAATTAAAAGATTTTATTCTTGAAGTTGATACTCCTTTAAGTGTCAAGATTACAGATTATTTAGATACTGCTGTTAGTGATGAAGTCCTAGCTAATCTAAAACTAGATACTAGTAGTGTTAATGTAAAAGAACCAGGAACTTATAATTATAGTATTACTTACAATAAAAAAACTTATAATGGTATTATTACAATAAAAGAAAAGACTGTTCCTGATAATACTTTACAAAGTATTACTTTAAAAACAATTAATATAACTATTGGTACAGCTTTACCTACAGATCCATCTTTTTATGTTATTGAACCATTAACAGATGAAGTAAAAAGTATGATGTTATTAGATTTAAGTAAAGTTAATATTAATCAAGCTAATAATTATCAATATACAATTACTTATAATAATAGTATTTATACAGGTAATATTTCTGTTACCGAAACCCAACCTACTTTATCTACTGATATTGGTCAAAAAGAAAGTATAACTCAACAAGATGATAGTATTAACAATGATATATCTAATCAAAATTAAAACATGTAAGCACTACATGTTTTTTTAAAGCATATTTTTTCTTTTTAATATTAAAGCTACTATCAAAGATAATAGTAAAGATATTAGTATTAAAAGAATAAAAGCAAAAGGATTCTTAGCAAATTCTCCTAAACTTACATTCATTCCCATAAAAGAAGCTACCATGGTTGGAATAGAAAAGACAATTGTAATTCCTGCTAAGAATTTCATAATTGTATTTAAATTATTAGAGATAATAGTAGCAACAGTATCTGTTGTACTACTTAATATCCCTCTATATAAATCAGCCATTTCTAAAGATTGATTATTCTCTATAATAGCATCTTCTAATAAGTCTTGATCTTCTTCATATAATTCTATTACATTTCCTTTAAGTATTTTATCTAAAACTACTCCATTAGATTTTAAAGCCGTAATAATATAAGTTAAACTATTCTCTAAAGCAAGTAAATTAACTAACTCTTCATTCTTAGTAGCAGTTAAGATTTTTGACTCTGCTAATTCTATTTTACTATCTATTTCTTTTAGCATTTTTAAATATAAAAGAGCTATTCTATATATTAATTGTATAATAAATCTACTTTTCTTATATGTATAAAACTCTTTAACTCTACCTTCTGTAAATTCTTTTAAAATACTATAGTTTTCTAAACATACTGTAATAATATAATCATTTCTAACTACTATAATAGCAAGAGGTAATGTTACAATCGCTTCCATCCCATTTTTCTTCTCATATATAGGAACATCTAAAAGTAACATTTTACAACCATCTTCTTCATCAATACGAGGTTTCTCATCATCATCAATAGTAGTTAAGATAAAACTCTTTTTTATCCCTAAAGCATTAGCAACTTCATCGATTTCTTTTTCTGTTGGTTTAACTAAATTAATCCAACTTCCCACTTCATAAGTATCAATTTTTTTAAATTCATTAGTAACCATATCAGTATTATAGATTTTTAACATATTATCACCTCTTCTTTTCTTTTTAAAATATTCCTTTTATCTCTCCATTTATTATGTCTATATTTTCATAATTAGGATTTTTAGGTAATCCCGGCATTGTATATATTTTCCCAAGTAAAACCGTAATAAAAGATGCTCCATTATTAATGATTAAGTCTTTTACATAAAGATCATTATGTTTAGGATATCCTAACTTTTTAGCATCATCACTTATCGAATATTGTGTTTTTGCAACACAAATAGGAAGATAAGACAGATTAAGTTTATTTATCAAAGTTAATTTTTCTAAGGATTTTTCACTATAATTAATATTTCTAGCTTGATAAATCACTTCTCCTAGTTTTTTTAATTTTTCATCTACTGTCATTTTATTATTTACTAAAGGAGAAAAGTTATTAGATTTATCACAAGATTTTATAACTTCTAAAGCCAAATTAACAGCACCTTCTCCTCCTTTACTATAAGCTTCACTTACTTCACAAGAAAAACCCAGGTTTAAGACATAATTTTTTAAGTAATTAATTTCTTGATCACTATCGTCATTAAATTTATTAATACAAACAACTATAGGAACATTATAATGTTTTAAATGATCTAGATGTGCTAGAATATTAGAAACTCCCTTTTCAAGTGAACCATATCCATTATACTTTAAAGCCCTAATCGTCGCAACTAAAACTATTGTAGCAGGTTTAATTAAAGCATTAGGACAAACAATATCAAGAAACTTTTCTGCCCCTAAATCACTTCCAAATCCTGCTTCTGTAATAACATAATCAGCAAGACTTCTAGCAAGATTTAATGATGTTATACTACTACAACCATGAGCAATATTGGCAAAAGGGCCACCATGAATAAGAGCGGGTGTACCTTCTAAAGTTTGTACTAAATTAGGTTTAAAAGCATCTTTTAAAAGAACAGTTAAAGCTCCTTCTAATTTTAGATCTTTAACATAAACTGGATTATTATCTATATTAAAACCAATTATAATATTACCAAGACGATACTTTAAATCATCTAAATCTTTAGCAAGACAAAATAAAGCCATTACTTCTGATGCTGAAGTTATATTAAAATGATCATGATATTCTTTCTCTTTACATTTAAAAGTAATATCTCTTAAACTTCTATCATTAACATCTAAACAGCGATTAAAAGTAACTGTTTTAATATTTAAGCTATTACCTTGTTCAATATGATTATAAATAGCAGCACTTATCAAATTATTAGCAGAAGTTATAGCATGAAAGTCTCCTGTAAAATGCAAATTAATATCACACATAGGAGCTACTTGACTATAACCACCTCCTGTTGCTCCCCCTTTAATACCAAAAACAGGACCTAAAGAAGGCTCTCTTAAAGCAAGACAAATAGATTTATTTAATTTATTAAAAGCATCACCTAGACCAATACTAACAGTAGTCTTACCCTCTCCATAAGGAGTAGGATTAATAGCAGTTACCAAAATAACCTTACCATTCTTATTACCATTACTCTTTAATATTTTTGCTTTATATTTACCATAACAATCAATATCGCAAGGACTTAAAGATAATTTTTTAGCAATCAAAGAAATATCTGTAAGCTTAGTATTATTAGCAATCTCTAAATCAGTCATCTAAAGCACCTCCAAACTATCTATATTATATGCTATATAAAAGAAAAAAGCCAGCTTTACTTCACACTTATCTGCTAGCTTTTAACACTATTTATAATTATTACTAACTACCTAGAGCCAGAACAAACGGGTCAGTTTTAGTACCTGTTCCCGAAGTTATCGTCACGTTAGATTTTAGATTTATGGATGGCCGCACGCCATATGCATTGGTCGGAAAGTTGTCGGTCGCACTACCATCGTAGTTAACGTACCACACTAAAGACGTACTATCTGGTGTTAATAGCCAGTAATATGTATTATTTTCATATCTATCAAATTGTCCTGCCATTAATTCTCCTAATCTTAGTAATCCTACATTTGCTGTAGTCGTACTCGATGTTAGAATGTTTTCTGTTGCATTTGTATATTTAGCTAATTTATATGAAGTACCATCACCAACTGTTCCTAAATACCATGTAGTGCTATCTTCTAGCATTGCAATATCTTCATCTGTCAAATAACCATTTATTGTATTTAAATACTCATTATTCAAAAATGTTCCTATTGTATTTGTACTTGAATAATTTGCGTTATTATTACTATCAAACTCCATAGTTTTATATGTTCCAGAATCTTTAAGAGGAAAAGCACTTGTTATCTTTGTTAAGCCACTTGTTTCATGACTTACTATACGATATAAATTGTTTTCCCCAGTTCCAAATCTTATATATTCTCCACTATACCTACTTGAAAGAAGTGTGCCTAAAAGTTCTGTATCATTATCTCCGTTTAAGCGATAAGGATTATCTATTGTTCCATCACCATCTACAATGCGAACGCTAGATTTTAGATTTATGGATGGCCGCACGCCAAGCGCAATAATCGGATTGACGTCGTACGCACCACCATTGCTGCCAACGCGCCACACGCTAAACGTTCCATATGGTGTTAAGGTCCACCACAATAAACCATTATTTAAATAACCATTGCTAGAAGTTGTTCCACTATAACTCATAGTGTACTCATAAATATTTAATAAGCCTACGGTATCTGTTATCATTGTAGTTTCTTCTGGCTTTGTTGTTTCTTCTGTCATAGTGGCATTCCATACACTATCTAATTTAATAAAGTTTTCATAATCTCTTAAATTACCTAAGAAACCATCTACTGTTGTATCATTTAACCACTCTTCCATATAACTACCATCAAATGCTGTATTACCACTTGCATTATAAGGTATGACACTTATATTCCACTGTGTTACTAATTTAACACTGTTATCACTTGTGTCTATTGACACTGCTCTCCATAACTTTCCACTATACCAAATATAGTTATTTGGATCTGTTCCTGTTATAAATGTCTGATCAGGATCTGTTGTATTTATCGCTCCATTTTCTCCTACTCCTGCAAGTAGTACGTCTGCTACAGGCTCACCCTGGGTATTTACTCCATTAACAACTATCTTACCATGATAATGTTTATTTAATACATCATTTCCTACTCCTTCTCTTATCCAGACATATAGAGTGTAGGTTACACTTCCATTTGGTGCTAAGGTTCCACTTGCTATTTTATAGTTTGATCCTGCTATTGATGATAAATTTGCTGGTGTTCCTGTATCTAGTTTATATCTTATATAATCTTTATTTAACTGATTATTGGCACATCCTTCTTGATCTATCATATCTTGATCATCTTCTATAAATACTTCATAATCTGCTGTTAAGCTTCCTGTGTTTCTTATTGTAAATACATAAGGTGTTAATTTTAATCCTTCTTCATCTGACATAGGAAAACCATTACTTAAGTTTATTGTATTATTACTATCAGCATCAAACTCTATATTTAATGTTCCTACTGTTATAATATTATATTCTGCTGATTTTGATACTGATGTGAAGACAGCATAAGCACTTCCTAATGATGCTACTGTTACTGCTAATATTGAAAATAAGGTTACCATTAATTGTCTTTTCCCCATTTTTGTTAATGATATTTCCTTAAAATCATATTCTTGCATTTTCTTTTTTGTTATTTTTCTT
>CASDWO010000004.1 GCA_949284575.1 uncultured bacterium | reverse complement strand
TATAATCCTCAAGGAGATGGAGGAAATAAAACTTTTGGAGTTAAAGTAAATGTCTATGGTAAAAATGAAGCGATGACAGGACCAGTATTAAAAGCATATAATCCTGATAGAGCAAGTAGCTCAAATTTGCCACAAACAGATTTTCATGCTGATACGTATAAGAAAAATATAACAAGTATAGTAACAAAGGGAGATACAATAATACCTGAAGGAATAATAGAGTCATGGGATATGTCGGTAGCAGATGATAATAGTGTAGTAGCATATGTAGAAGATGATGGAAGTGGCTCAGGGACATATAAACTTACAATAGGAGGAAATGGAAAAATAATTGCTAATCCTGATATGTCATATTATTTCTATGATTTTTCTAAATTAACAAGTATAGATTTAAGTTATCTTGATACTAGTATAGTAACAGATATGAATCGTATGTTTTCAAGTAATGATAGTTTAACAGCAATAGATTTGAGCAGTTTTGATACATCAAAAGTAACAGATATGAGTAGTATGTTTTCTTATAGTGATTTAACAGAGATAGATTTAAGTAATTTAGATACATCAAAAGTAACGGATATGAGTAATATGTTTCGTTATTGTAGCAGTTTAACAGAACTAGATCTAAGTAAATTAGATACATCAAATGTAACAGATATGAGTAGTATGTTTTCAAGATGTAGTGATTTAACAACGATAGATTTAAGTAGCTTAGATACATCAAATGTAACAAATATGAGTATGATGTTTAATGATTGTAGCAGTTTAACAACATTAGATTTAAGTGATTTGGATACATCAAAAGTAACAAATATGCAAAGCATGTTTTCGAGTTGTAGCAGTTTAACAGAATTAGATTTAAGTAAATTTGATACGTCAAATGTAACAGAAATGTACGCTATGTTTTCGATTTGTAGCAGTTTAATAGAGTTAGATTTAAGTAGTTTTGATACTTCAAATGTAACTGATATGGGCAGTATGTTTGCTAGTTGCAGTAGTTTAACAGAACTAGATTTAACAAGTTTTGATACTTCTAAGGTAACATATATGGGTAGTATGTTTTATAAGACTACTAATTTAACGAAAGTATTAGTAGATCGAAATAAATGGATAATAGGTTCTAATACTTATATACGTGGTATGTTTAGTGATAGTGGAGTTAGTCAAGTTACATATGTTTAGAATTGTAGTATTTGTTATAAACTAAAAAGGGGCTGTCGAGAAATTAAGTGAAAACTTCTAGCCTCTTTTTCTATATTTTTCAACAGTTATTAAATTATGAAATCTAAAATTAATGCATTTTTCTCAAATCCCTCATTACATTTATCTGAGGTGACTAGAAAAACGGGCTTTTTTGTAGTAAAGTATTCAGTGTGATACAACTCCTTGAACAAGATTATTGCATCACAAAATGCCTTGAAAGCTTATGCTTTCAAGGTTTTAATTTTTCCCAAAAAAAGAAACTGTTAAGAAATCAATTAATTAATTTCTCGACAGCCCCTTTTTTACTCTTCTATTTCGATAGCTCCTGTAGGACAAGAATCAGCAGCATCTCTTACTTCATCTTGTTCTTCTTCTTTTACTTCTTCTTTAACTGTTTCGCTTAATCCTTCATCATTAAGTTTAAAAACATCAGGACAAATAGAAGCACAAGCTCCACAGCCGATACAAGCATCTTTATTTACTTTTACTTTCATTATATAACCTCCACAAATATTATAACGTATTTTTATTATTTTGCCTACTTTAATTTTTATAGATATTATGTTATGATATTCTTATAGTAAAGTAGGTGAAAACATGAGGCGGATGGAACGATATGATGGTACTTCTAATAAAGTCATTAGAAGTAGAACTGTTAAAAATCAAGATCTCTATAATAATATTGGTAATCTTGAAAAATATACAACGATGAGTGATATTTCTAAAATTGAAGCGGTGGAATTGGAAGCGGCTAAGAAAAATTATCGAACTAGAGAAGGGTATCATAAAATAAAAGAATATAATATTCCAATGGAAAAACCTGTAGTTAGAAAAGAATTAGAAGAATTTAACTATCTTTATGATACAGATCATCATAAAACTTATGATATTAATAGAGTTTTAGAAGAAGCGAAAGAGTTAAGAGAAAGAGATAGTCTTGAGAAGAAAAGAAAACTTCATAATGAAAAATATAATATCTTAGAGAGTAGTGAAGAAGAGTTAGAGAAATTTAAAGAAGAGACTAAATTACGCCATAAACCTATTGAAAATGAAAAAGAGTTAGAAGAACTTATTAATACTATAACTTCTAAAGAATTAAGAGAAGAAATAGATAAAAATATCGATAATAATAGCTTATTAAATGACTTAATGGCTACTAATGTTAATGAAGAAGTTTTAGAGCCTATTACTAATATTAGTGAAGAAAAAGAAAATATTATGATAGAAGAAGATGCTAAAAACGAAAAGAATCTTACAGAAATTGATAAATCCTTTTATACTAGAAGTCTTGATTTAAGTGATGAAGATTTTGAAGGAGATGAATTAGAAGAGTTTAAGAAACCATCAAAGTTTTTAACTTTCTTAAAATTTCTTCTTTCTCTTCTTTTAATAGTTGCAGTAGGATTTGGAGTATATTATATAATTGTGAATTTTTAGTTTTACTATTATCATAATATCAGTTATAATTAATATAATATAAACTTAAGGGGGGATTTTTATGAATTTAAACTTTGTTTTAAATGATTATGTTTTAATCTGGAACATTTTATTTAATCCATCAATTTCTCCAGCTATTCAAACTTTAAAGAAAAAACTTTGGAAAAATTATCGGCATGAATATAATTCTTTATATAATGAAGAAGATAATATGTTAAAAGATCCTAAAAATTATATTCCCTCTAATGATACGGTTTTTGATATGGTAAAAAATAGTGAGGGGTATAAAGAATTAAGAGAAGAGACAGAAAAATATCGTTTAAATCTTTTACATACTTTTGATAATATAAAAAAAGAACTTAGTAAAAATATGAAAGAGATCCTAAAATTTGATATAAAACTATATCATGTTTTGGTCGTTGATCCTCTTTTAGATATAAAGGGAATGAAAATACCTAAAAATAGAAGGGTAAATACTATTACTTGGGGTAATACTGTTGATTCTAAAGATTATAAATTAGCAGTTATCAATATTATTAGTGCTATTGTGAGAAAAGAGATGGCTACTTATAGGGAGGATTATAAAGATATAGTTGAAGCGATTATAGAACTTGCTATTGATAATGAGCTTGCTTCAAGACTTTTAGATAAAAGTGTTTATTTAAGAGGAGATGCTTCTTTGAAATATTTAAAAAAACAACTATATCCTTATTTCTTAATGTATCTTGGTTATTCTAAAGAAGAGATATTAAATAGAATGCTTAAAGATCATATTGTTTTTGAGTTAGATAAATATACATTTGAACGAGGGTTAGCAAGTGTAGATTTATATTCTTTTATAGATTTTTGTATTAAAAATCAAAGACATATATTAAAAATAAATGAATTAGAAATAATATAAGTAGTGGAGGCAGTATATGGATGATAAATTAGAATTACTATTAAAAAGAATTAATCTTAAAGAAGATTATTATTCTTTTTTTAAAGAAGCTTTACTTGAGAAAATTATTATTAATAAAAATAGTAAACATATTTTAATAAAAATTACTCTTCCTACTTATTTATCTTTTGAGGTAATTAATGAACTTGAAGTTAATAAACATTTATTTGGAGAAGATGTAACATTTAATTTTAATGTTTTAAATAAAGATAATAATTTATTATTAGAATATTTTCCTTATCTTTTAGAAGAGTTAAAAAATGCTAATAAAATAAATATTATAGAGCTTTATAGTAATGCTTTAATATGTGAAGATAATACTTTGAAGTTAATTGCTACTTGTACTAAAGAAGAAGAACGATTAAAAGAAGTTAGTAGCGATATAAATAATTTTTATCATAAGTTTGGTTATGATGATTATATAGAGATTGTTTTAAGAGAAGATGATTTAATAGAAGAAGAGATTAGTAATGAACTTTCTAATGTTACTATTCCTGAACCTGTTAAGAAAGAAGTTATTAAAGAAGAGACTAAACATTATAATAATGGGACACCACGAAGAAGAAAGAGTACTGATGAAGGGTGTATTTTAGGTAAAGTTATTGATAGTGCTCCTATTAAGATGAGTTTATTATTAGGAGAAGATAATGATGTAACAGTAGAAGGTTATATTTTTGGAGTAGAATATTTTGAATCTAGTAAGACTAATTTTAAGATTATTACTTTAAAAATAACTGATGAGGCTGATAGTATTGCTTGTAAAGTATTTTCTAATGAAGATGAAGAGTATGGAAGACTTTGTAAAGCTTTAAAAGTTGGAACATGGTTAAAGATTAGAGGATATACTAAAAATGATTCTTTTGCAAAAGATGAGTTAGTTCTTAATGCTAGAGATATTATGCCAGTAGATCATGTTGAGGAAGAGATTATTGATGATGCAGAAGAAAAAAGAGTAGAACTTCATGCGCATACGATGATGAGTCAAATGGATGGGGTTGTTGATGAAGTAAAACTAGTAAAACAAGCGATGAAATGGGGACATAAAGCAATTGCGATAACTGATCATAATGGGGTTCAAGCCTTTCCTCATGTTTATAACTTAGTAAGAGATTATAATGCGGGTAAAGATGAAAAAGAAAAGTTTAAAGCCTTATATGGAACAGAACTTGTTATGGTAGATGATAATGTAGATATCGTTATTAGACCTAATGATGGTAAACTATTAGACCAAACTTATGTTGTCTTTGACTTTGAAACAACTGGTTTTAATGCAGGTGGTGCTGATTCTATTATTGAAATTGGTGCGGTTAAGATGAAAGGTGGAGAAATCCTTGAACGTTATGATGAGTTAATTAATCCAGGAAGACCTTTACCTGCTAAGATAACGGAGCTAACAAATATAACAGATTTAATGCTAGAAGATAAAGATAATGAAGAAAATGCTGTTAAAAGATTTATAGAGTGGTTTTCTGACTTACCTATGGTTGCCCATAATGCAAAGTTTGATGTTTCTTTCTTAGAGATGGCTTATAAAAAATACAATTTAGGGGAATTTAAGAATCCTGTTATCGATACATTAGAATTATCAAGAACTTTAGATAATAACTATGCTCGTCATGGTTTATCTGCTCTAGTTAAAAGATATAATGTTCCTTGGGATGAAGATGCACATCATAGAGGAGATTATGATGCTGAAGGTACGGCTTTAGTTTTATATAAAATGTTAGAGAAACTAGATAGTAGAAATATAGAGACAATGGAACAACTTTCAAATATAGTAGATTCTAAAGAGATGTATAAATATGGTAATACTAATCATATCAATATTATCGCTTTAAATAAGAAAGGCCTAAAGAACTTGTTTAAGATAGTTAGTTATGCTAATACTACTTATCTATATAAGACTCCAAGAATACCAAGAAGTGTTATTAATGAATATAGAGAAGGACTTTTAATTGGTAGTGGTTGTTATGAAAGTGAAGTCTTTAAACAAGCATCAAGTAAAAGTGAAGAAGAGTTATCTAATATAATTAGATTTTACGACTATGTTGAAGTTCAACCACCTGAATGTTATTCTCACCTTATTGAAACAGGGGATTTTGCCAATGAAGGGGAAGTAATCAGTAATATCAATAAAATTATTAATACGACAATTGATGCTGGTAAATTAATTGTGGCAACAGGAGATGTTCATCATTTAACAAGAGAAGATAAAATATATAGAGAAATTATTGTTAATCAAAAAGTACCAGGAGGAGGACGTCATCCTCTAGCAAGGGGGGGTATTAAAAATATTCCATCTAATCACTTTAGAACGACAACAGAGATGTTAAAAGATTTCTCATTCTTAGATGATGAGACTAGAAAATTAATTGTTATAGATAATCCTAAAAAAATTGCTGATATGACTGAGATTATTGAAGTTATTATTGAAACAGGAGGAATACCTTTTTCTCCTAAAATTGATAAAAGTGTAGAAACTGTTACTGATTTAGTCTTTACAAAAGCTAGTGATATGTATGGAGAGCCACTTCCTTATAATATAGAAGAGAGAATTAGTAAAGAGTTATATGGTGATGGTGTTTATGAAGCGATAGAAGCTAAGTTAAAAGGAGAAGAGCCTAATCTAAGTGAAGATGAGTTTAAGAAGAAATTATTTGCTAACTTACATAGTACTCTTTTAAAAGGGTTTGATGAAGTAAAGAAAGTAATAAAAGAAAATCTTAAAATAACTGATCCTGAGATAACTAATGAAGACTTAGAGAAAACTCTTAAGAAAAATTTAGGTGGTGTAATAGGTGGAGGCTTCGATGTTATTTACCTAATCGCTCAAAAGTTAGTTAAACATTCTAATGATGACGGTTATATCGTTGGTTCCCGTGGTTCTGTTGGTTCATCTTTCGTTGCTACTATGATGGGAATAACAGAAGTTAATCCTCTTCCAGCACATTATCTATGTCGTAATAAAAGTTGTAAATACTCAGAATTTATTAATGATGAGGGAGTTCCTTATGGAAAGGATTATCCATCAGGTTATGATTTACCAGATAAGACTTGTCCTAAGTGTGGAGAACCTTTAGGTAAAGAAGGACAAGATATGCCATTTGCAACTTTCCTTGGTTTTAATGCCGATAAAGTTCCTGATATTGACCTTAACTTCTCAGGAGAATATCAATGGAAAGCTCATGAATATACAAAAGTATTATTTGGAGTTGATAATGTATATAGAGCAGGTACAATTGGTACAGTTGCCGAAAAAACTGCTTATGGTTATGTTAAAGGTTACTTTGAAGAACATGGTATTGTAGGTAAAAGAAGCACCGAGATTGAACGACTTGCAAAAGGGTGTACAGGAGTTAAAAGAACAACAGGACAACATCCTGGAGGTATCGTTGTTATACCTGGTTATATGGATGTCTTTGATTTTACACCATTCCAGTATCCAGCCGATGATAATACATCGCTTTGGCGAACAACTCACTTTGATTACCATGCTATTGACCAAGATGTTTTAAAACTAGATATACTAGGTCACGATGATCCTACTGTTCTTAGAATGTTACAAGATTTATCAGGAATTGATATTACAACACTACCAATGGATGATAAAAATATCTTTTCAATTCTATCTAGTCCTAAAGCTTTAGGGGTTAGTGAAGAACAAATTCTTTGTCCTACAGGAACTCTTGGTCTTCCTGAACTTGGAACGCGTTTTGTTATTCAAATGCTTGTTGAGACTAAGCCAAGTACTTTTGCTGAACTTGTTAAAATATCAGGACTTTCTCATGGTACTGATGTTTGGGCAGGTAATGCTAGTGAATTAATTAGAAATAAGATAGTTCCTTTTAAAGATGTTATAGGTTGTCGTGATGATATTATGGTTAATTTAATGAACTGGGGAATGAAGCCTATTAGAGCCTTTAAAATAATGGAGCATGTTAGAAAAGGTAAAGCGACTAAAGATCCTGAAACTTGGAAGGGTATGGTCGAAGAAATGAAAGCTGCTAACGTTCCAGAATGGTATATCGAGTCATGTCATAAAATAAAATACATGTTCCCTAAAGCTCATGCTTGTGCTTATGTTATGAGTGCTATTAGAATTGCTTGGTTTAAAGTTTATAAGCCTCTTTACTATTATGCAGCTTTCTTCTCAATTAGAGTAGATGATTATGATATTGAAACAATGATAAAAGGTTATAATGCTATTAAAACAAGATATGATGATTTAATGGCTAAGGGTTTTGAAGCGACTAATAAAGAAAGTAATATAATAGAATCTCTTCATGTTGCTTTAGAAGCGACAGCTCGGGGGATTAAATTTGCTCCTATTTCTTTAGAAAAGAGTGATGCTACTAGGTTTATCGTAGATGATACTCATGAAAATACTCTTATACCACCTTTTAAAACAATAGATGGGCTAGGTTTAACAGTTGCAAAGACTATAGTGGAAGCAAGAGAAAAAGGACCATTCTTAAGTAAAGAAGATTTACAAAAACGAGGTAAGGTTTCTAAGACATTAACTGATAAAATGAGTGAGATGGGAATTATTAATGATTTACCTGATTCTAATCAGTTAAGCTTGTTTTAATTGACAAACTAATTAAACTGTGCTATAATATGTCTGCATTTATGAAAAGGGGGAAATAAAAATGGAAAATAGTGTGAATTATGAATTTTATAAAATTGGAAAGATGCCAGTAAGAAATTTACGTATTTTAAATACAGGTAATATGTATGGTACTATGACTACTGAAGCTACGTTTTATAAAGAGGGAATGCCTTTTGATGAGAGAAAAGCTATCTTTTTAGAACGTCGTAAAAAAGTAGCAGAAGCTAAAAAATATGCTTTTGATCCTTATAAGTTTTATATGCCTAGTCAAAATGGTGAAGGTAAAGCAGTAGAACTTACAAGAGAAATGGTAGAAGCTTATGAAGATGGTTGGGATTTAGATATTCCTAGTGATATATTAATAGTTACTAATAAAACTCCAGGGGTTGTAGCAGGTTTCCCTGTTGCTGATTGTCCTGTTATTATTGCTAGTGACTTAAGAAATGGTGTAACAGCTACTGCTCATTGTAGTGCAGAAATGATTGATAAATATTTACCTAAGATGATTGTCGAAGAACTTCAAAGTAAATATAATAGTAAATTAGAGGAAATTTATGTTTATGTTGGAGCTCATGCTGGTAATGATTGGACTTATGATAAATGGCCTTTCTTTGCTAAAGAAACTTTTTGGGAAAAGACAGGTGCTATAAAAGAAGAGAATGGTAGTTATAAGATTGATCTTCGTAAAGCTATTTTAAATCAATTAAATCCTAATGATTTTGAAACATTTATTGTAAATGATGATAATACAATTACTAATCCAAATTATTATTCTAATAGTGTTTATAATCATGGTAAAGGACCAAAAGAAAAAAATGGTATGCATTTTGAAGGTGCTTACTATCAAAAAGTAAAGAGATTGTAAAAGAGTTTTGATTAGTGACTCTTTTTTCTTTTTGTGCTATTATTTAATAGTGGGTGAGTTATGGAAACATTAAAAGAAATATTAAATACAATTATAGATGTTTATAATGAAGAATTAGATAATGATAAAAAACATCAATTATTAGCATCATTATGGACTAGATATTATAAACTAAGTGAAAAGTTAGGTATTGAGTTAGATGATGCTTATAATCTATATTTAGTTCTTGAAAATGAGAGTTATATAATTTATCAAGAGCCAGAAAGAAAACAAATAGATAAAGAAAAGTTACAACAGACTTTAAGACATTATGAAGAGATTAAAAATAATAATTATGATGATGGACTAAATATAGAAGAAATAACTATTCTATTAGATTATAGTGTAGAAAATGCGAGAAGAACTTTTGAAAGTTTTGGTCTTAATGTAAAAACAAATTCCTTAAATGGATTATGTGAATTAGGTCAAGCGCTTAGTATTATGCCTTTAGAAAACCTAGGGCTTGAAGTTACTAAAAATACTGCTGCTGCCTCTTTTAATTATTCATTTAATCATGCCTTTGGAACAGTTACTTTTCCTTTTAAAGATCATGAACAAATAATAAATAAAACATATTTAATAGATGTAACATACCGGCAATTCTTTTCAACTGTTCGTTGTAATGAAGGGAGATATTATAAAGAAGAAGAGAATACTAATTTAAAAGTAGCACCTGATCCAGGATATTTTGTAACTGATGAAATATTTGCTAAAATGCTAATGAAAGATGGATATATTGAATTAACTAAAGAGAATGCTAAAAAATATGGAGAGGCTTTTTATAAAGCAAGTATTCCTTTAAAAGATTTAGATAAAATAGATTTAAAAAAAGATGTAAATTATTATGAAAAGATCTTATTTAGTGATTTAGATTATACTATTAGAAGAGATGAATTAGAAGGGTTAAACTTATCTTTTCCTAGCTATGATAGTAAAAATAAATATGCGTTTTGAAGGTATTTACTATTAGAAAGTAAAGATTCTTTGTATGGGAGGAAATATGAAAAAAGTAACAGCTGTTGGTAAATATGGAAATGTTGTTTCAAAAGAAGTAGATGATGATAATCTTGTTTCTCAAGATGGGATTAGAGTTAATCATAATAGTATAGCTTATGATATGTTTAAAGATTTTATAGATTCTCTTGAAGATAAAAGTCTTAATGGTGATGCGATGGTTGGAGTATGGCCTAATGCTTTTCTTGTTGCTAAAAATTTAGAGATGATGATGTATTTAGAAGATGTTAATGAACAAAATCCTTCTAATAGTGTTGTTGTTATTGTTCCTAATGACTTTAGTGAAAGTCAACTTGCTTATTTTGAGAATAATTATTTAAATAGTCTTGATACTTTTATTAGTCTATATTGTGATAATGGGGAATTTAGGCAGATTAAAAATCTACTTTTAACTAGTGAACAGCTTTATGATGAGTTAAAAAATATGCTTAAGACAAAGACAAAAAATTAATAAAAAGCTCTTAAAATAAAGACTTTTTTTTCTTTTTATGATATTCTTTTAAATAGGAGGAAGTAAAAGTGATTAACCTAGATAAAGTGAATTACATACAATATGGTAATGATAAAGGTAAGGATATCATTCTTTTGCATGGTTGGGGTCAAAATATTGAAATGATGATGCCCCTTGGTAATCCATTATCTTGTAAATATCATATTACGATATTAGATTTTCCGGGACATGGAAAAAGTGAGGAGCCAGATGAAGTTTGGACAGTTTCTAATTATGCAGAGCTTGTTCATGAATTAGTAAAAAAATTAAAGATAAAAAAACCAACTTTAATAGGACATTCTTTTGGAGGAAGAGTAGCGATTGTTTATGCATCAAAGTATGAAGTTGATAGAGTTGTTTTATTTGGTGCTCCTTGTGTTAGAATGAAAAAAGATTTGACTTTAAAAGAGAAAATGTTAAAGAAAGCGAAAACTTTACCTGGTATGAGTAAGATATCTGAGATTGCTAAAAATTATATAGGTTCAGTTGATTATAAAAATGCAACTCCTAGAATGAGAGAGATCTTAGTTAAAACTGTTAATGAAGATTTATCTAATTATGCAAAAAAAATAGTAGCTCCTACCATTTTAATATGGGGTGAAGATGATGAAGCAGCACCTTTAGAGGAGGCGAAGCTTTTAGAAAATTTACTTACTGATGGAGCTTTAATTGTTCTTTCAGGAACACATTATGCATATCTTGAAAATTTAAATCAGGTTATAAACATTATTAATAATTTTATGGAGGGATAATATGATAGAAATACTTTTAATTTTTGTGGCTATTTTAACTATACTAATTAAATCTAAAAAGAGCTTACATATGTTACAACAAAACTTATATAATGAAAATAATCGTTATGTTAAATGGGTTTTAAGTAATAGTAGTAATTTCTTTTCTTTAGAACTTTTTGCTGTTTTAATAGTAGCTTTAGCAAATATCTTTTTAATAGATAATGAATCAGTAAGTCTTGTTTTGAATATTATTGCAATAGTTCTTTATCTAGTTTATATTTATAACTTTAAAAAGGCACTTGGACAAGAACAAGTAAAAAAGCCTTTGGTTATTACAGCAAGAGTTAAAAGATTAATTGTTACTACAACAATATTATATTTAATACCTCTAGTGTTTACTATTATTTATAGAGATAATCTTTTGATAAGTCATTTTATTATTTTTATTTTCATTTTATTTTCATACTTTAATACTTTTATAATTTTACTTGCTAATTTTATTAACAAATATACTTTAGAAAAATATGTTTATCATCATTTTAAGAGTAAAGCTATTAAGAAGTTAAAGAGTATGCCTAATTTAAAAGTTATAGGGGTAACTGGAAGTTATGGTAAGACAAGTAGTAAGAATATTTTAGCAGATATATTAAATATTAAATATACAACACTACCAACACCACGTAATTTGAATACTCCTTATGGTTTAATTATTACTATTAATAATCATTTAGATAAATTTACAGAAGTATTCATTGCAGAGATGGGAGCTTATGTTAGGGGAGAAATTAAAGATTTATGTAATTTAGTGCATCCTAAATATGGTATTTTAACAAGAATTGGTACAGCTCATTTAGAAAGTTTTGGTAGTGAAGAAAATATTAGGAAGACTAAATTTGAACTTATTGAGTCATTACCACTTGATGGAGTAGGAGTTTTAAATAGGGATGATCCTAAACAAGTAAGTTATGATCTTAAAAATAAATGTAAGATTCTTTGGATAGGAATAGATGAAGAAGATGTAGATGTTCATGCTAGCAATATAAAATGTTCTAGTGTGGGAACAACTTTTGATGTAACTTTTAAAGGTGATAATAAAAAATATGAGTTTGAAACTAAATTATTAGGTAAACATAATGTTTATAATATTTTAGCAGGACTTGCATTAGGACGTGAATTTGGAATATCTATTACAAAATTACAACAAGCGGTTAGAAATGTTAAACAGGTAGAACATAGACTAGAACTTAAGAAGATGGGTTATTTCTATCAAATAGATGATGCCTATAACTCAAATACTGTTGGTGCTAAGAGTGCTTTAGAAGTATTATCAATGATGCCAGGAATGAAGATAGTTGTAACACCAGGTATGATAGAATTAGGTGCTAAAGAAGAAGAATTAAATAAAGAATTTGGTATGCAAATTGCTACAATTAGTAAAGCAGACTATGTTGTCTTAATTGGAGAAAAGAGAACTCTTCCAATAAAGAAAGGCTTAAAAGAAGGAAAGTTTGATATGGATAATTTAGTTGTTTACAATGATGTTAAAGAAGCATATAATTTTATAAGAGGTATAAAAACGAAAAAAGAAATCTATGCCTTATTTGAGAATGATTTACCTGATACATATAATGAAAAGTAGGAGATGATAATATATGAAAATAAAATTAGGAGTTGTATACGGTGGGGAATCTGTAGAACATGAAATAAGTATAATATCGGCTTTACAAGCGATGAATAAAATAGATCAAGAGAAGTATGATATTATTCCAATTTATATAACAAAAGATAATGAATGGTATACTGGAAATATGTTAATGGATATGGAAGTATATCAAGATTTAGATTTAATTAGAAAATATGCTACTAATGTAGTACTTTATAAAAAAGATGGAGCTTTTGTTCTTCAAAATAAAGGATTATTTAAGAAAATAGTTACAGATTTAGATGTAATATTTCCAATTACTCATGGTACTAATGTAGAAGATGGAGTATTACAAGGATATTTCCAAACAGTAGGTATTCCATATGTTGGTCCTAATGTATATTCAGCAGTAGTTTCTCAAGATAAAGCTTATATGAGAGATATCTTTAAAGCTAATGGATTACCTATTCCAAATTATACTTGGTTTTATGATACAGATTATAAAAATAATCCAGATGATGTAATAGAAAAAATTGAAAAAATTAATTATCCTGTTATTATTAAACCTGCGACAACAGGTAGTAGTATTGGAATAGGGGTTGCTAATAATAAAGATGAATTAGTAAAAGCAATTGAAGAAGCAATTAATTATGATAGTAAGATTGTAGTAGAAGAAGTAATTAAAAATTTAATGGAAGTTAATATTTCTGTTTTAGGTAATTATGAATCACAAGAAGTTAGTGTTATTGAAGAAGTTTTATCTAAAAGTGCTTTCTTAACATATGATGAAAAATATGTTGGTAGTAGTAAAGTTAAAGGAAAACTAGGTGCTAAAATGACGCCTTTAAAAGGTTCTAAAGGAATGGCTTCTGCTGATAGAAAGATACCTGCAGATATAACTGATAAAATGACTAAGGAAGTAGAAGAACTTGCTATTAAAGTCTTTAGAGCTTTAGGAAGTAGTGGAGATGCTCGTATTGATATGTTAATTGATAAGAAAGCTAAAAAAGTTTATGTTAATGAGATTAATTCAATTCCAGGATCACTTGCTTTCTATTTATGGGATCCTAAAGGAAAAGATTATACAGAACTATTAGATGATATGATTAGTATAGCTATTAAAGATTATAAGAAACGTGAAAGTAAAACTCATTCTTTTAATACTAATATTTTACAAGGATTTGCTAAGAATGGTATAAAAGGAATGAAAGGTAAAATCCAAAATAAATAGAACTTAGTAATTTGCTAAGTTCTTTTCTTTATTTTACTAATGCCTAATTCTATACCTTTATCAATGTTTTTTGTCTTGAATAATTTAAGGTTTTGATAAATTAAAGCGATGTAATCATCTAATGGCATATTAACTAAATTTCTTGCAGCAATAATTTTCATTTTATTAAAGATATTATCTATATTATCGTTAAAACCTTTTTCTAAGATAAAATCTCCACTACTTACTGTGAAATCAGCAAGTCCTATTTTTGTATCTAAATTATATAGCGAAAGAATTTTTGCTGTAATAGCTTTTTCAATTATTTCTTTTTGGTTACTATTAAACTTTTCAAAATGATAGTTGGGTTCAGGAACATAAATACCTAATTCGTTATCTAAATAGCTTATACATCTTGCTTGATAATAGTAAGGAGTCATATAAACTTCACGATGGTTATTATGATTAGCATAGTAAAGTAGGGGGTTAACTATATTATTATCTTTATCTTGAGCTTGACTAAGTATTTTTAAATTGTCATATTCTTTTTTTACTTTACCAAATTCTAAATTAGGTTGACCCATTAATAAAGTGTATTTATTCTTTTCATTATCTAAGACATAGACAACTTCCATATGGCCCCAGTTTATAAATTTAATTTTAATATTTTTGGTATAATATTTAGGATAATTTTGTTTTAAGTAATTAGGAAAATCTCTAGTAAAGAAATTATATGTTTTAATCGTTTCTTCAAGTACTTTTTGATCTGTATTTAGTTCATAGTAAATAAAATCAGCGTCATTTATACCTAGGGATTCTTTACTAAACATAATTTCACGTCCTTTCTTGCTCATTTATTATAATGAAAAAAGATGAAAATAGCAATGTAAATATGTTATTATATAATTAATTTATTTAGCGGAGGAATAATTATGACTTATTATTATGATAATTATGTTGAGGGATTTGGAAAAAGAGATAAAGATGATAAATGGTGGCGGAATGGAACTTATATTACACCCGAAGGAACATTATTTGATGTCGATAGTTATGCAAGAGTTGCTCATGCAGGGGGATTTGTTCTTCCATTTTTCTTAAGTTACACTGATCCAGATGAAGATGAGTTAAGGTATTATACAAAAGAAAAAGTATTAAAAAATTTAATTGATTGGGAATATACTTTATGTACAAGAGAATATGATGTTAATCCAAAAGAACAAAAAATGCGTTTAGCTTTAGTAAAATATTTAATCAATGTTTATAAAAGTAAATATACTATTTGGGATAGAAAAAATGGATATGTTGATTTATCTTATGCTACTGGGATAAAAAAAGAAACAGAAAACTTTATAGGAAGAGATAGATTTTTAAAAGATGTTTTAGTAATGGCTTGTAATTATGATTCTTTAGAAAGTACACTATATAGAACGATTACTACATCAAAATTTAATATCTATGAGACCTTCTATGATTATATTTTACATGGCTATAAGATATATCAAATACCTAAACAAATATATGATGAAAAAAAGGGTAAGTATGTTCAGTGGTCGTTACCTGATTATATGATTTCTGATAAAGAATTAAGATTAAAAATGGAACTTGAATCTATCTGTAAAACTGTACCTTTAGAAGAACGCGATAAATATAGAAGAAGTAAGGTAAAAATAAAAGGTTTTGATTTCATAGATTAAAACTACTGAAAGTTTACTCAGTAGTTTCTTTTAATTTCTCATTAATTATCTTTAAATTATTATTAAGTCTAGAATCATTTGGCTCTATCTTTATTGCTTTCTCTAAGAATACCTTACTAGCCTCTATCTCTCCTTTATTATAATAAGAAATACTTAATAAGTCATATGGTGTATAATCAAAGCTAAAGGTCTCATTAATATAACTTTTAGTATGACTTTTTATATTTAATGCTTTATTTACATAATTAATAACATTATCATAATCATTAAGGACATAATATAGAAGAGCCATTTCCATATAAGGATCTCTTAAATAGGGGGCTTCTTTAATTGCTTTTTCTAACCACATTTTCGCTTCATCATATCTTTTTAAGTACTTATAACATCTACCAATAAATCTCATAGATGCACATCGTTCATCTTTCCAAGTGGCATTTTCTAAATTTAAATGTCTAATTAAAGTATCAATCGCTTCATTATATTTACCATAATACATGTATTCACGACCTAAGTAATGCATATTTCTATCATCATTAGGATCTTCTTTAACAGAGATTTCTAAAAGAGGAAGATAACTACTTCTAGACTTAGTTCTATCAGGATAATGATTTAAAATGATATTATCAGTAACATTAAAAGTTTCAATACCATCATACTTTAATATTTCATGAACTGGATGATACCAAGAATAACCTAATCTTTTATGAATTTTCTCATAATAAAAACTTATTATAGGCCTATTTTCTTCATCTAAATACCAGTTATAAATATATCTAAGCCTTGTAGTATTATCTCCCCAAGCTTTTTCAAGTTCTTCACGCCAACCAGGTAAAAATACTTCATCTAAATCTGTACAGACACAAATATCAGTATCAACTGGCACTAATTTTAAAGATTCATTCCTTGCTACATCAAATCTCCACGGATCTATTTTTTTTACCTCTACATGAACACCTTTCTCTTTTAGTTTTTCTACTGTATTATCAGTAGAGCCTGTATCAAGAACATAAATTTCATCAGCTTCCTTCATAGATTCATACCATCTATCAACGAATTTTTCTTCATTTAGACATATAGTATAAACACATACTTTATATTTACTCATAAATACACCTCTATATATTCTATGAAAGACTTATAAAAAAGTAATAGTTGCATATAAATATATTAAGGAGGACTTATGATTAAAAAAATAATTTATAGTTTATTACCAGTCGTTGGAGGGGCAATAGTAGGCTTAATTATATCAGGTTATATGAATTACGGGGATATGGTAAAACCGCCACTAAGTCCACCAAGTATAGCATTTCCTATTGTTTGGACAATACTTTATATTTTAATGGGGATATCTTATTTTATAGCTACTAAAGATAAGGAGGATGATAAAGAGTTAAATCAAATCTATTTATTACAACTTTTTGTAAATTTATTATGGCCAATAATTTTCTTTGTTTTAGAAATGTATTTTACTGCTTTTCTTTGGATAATTCTTTTAATAATTTTGGTAGTTGCAATGATTAAAGAATTATTAAAGAATAATAAAATAAGTGGTTATATACAACTTCCTTATCTTATTTGGTTATTATTTGCAACTTACCTTAATATTGGTATTTTTCTATTAAACTAAAAAACTCACGATGATGTGAGTTTTTAGTCACTAGAGCCTGTAGGTCCTGTTGTCCCTGTCGCTCCTGTCGGACCAGTCGCTCCTCGAGCTCCTGTCGGACCCGTTGGCCCCTGTGGAATACTTAAACTTAAAATAAAATTAGGAGCAGTTCCTGTTATACTAGCAGTAGCAGTACTTCCTGGTGCCCCTGTTGTAACAGTACCTATAGTAAGACTTGGTGTAGCACCTGTAGAACCTGTCGCTCCTGTAGAACCAGTTGGACCTGTTGGACCAGTAATTCCAGTCGCACCAGTAGGTCCTGTAGGACCTGTAGGACCTCCAGCAGGACCAGTAGGGCCAGTTGGACCAGTTGGGCCTTGAACATAACAGAAACGGCATCTAGGATGAGTATTATTATTGCAAGACTCTCCAAACATAGCAATTCTCCTTTCCAATATAGTTTATGATTAATTTAGAAATTAGTTATTACTATTATCTATTAAATGATATAATTGTAATAGAAAAGGAAAGATACTATGGAGTTCAATAAATTAATACCAGAATTAAGTGTAACTAATATAAATAAAAGTAAAGAGTTTTATCTTAAATTAGGATTTAAAATAATGTATGAGAGAAAAGAAGATAAGTTTGTATTTTTAGAACTAGAAGGAAATCAATTAATGATAGAAGAAATTAATGATAACTGGAATACAGGTAAGTTAGAATATCCTTTTGGTAGAGGTATTAATATAAGTATGACTGTAAGTGATATAGATAACTATTATCAAGAGTTAGTTAATAAAAATATAATCTTCTTTAAAGATATAATGATAAATAAATATGATGTTAATGGTAAAACGTATTTAGATAAAGAGTTTTTAGTAAAGGACCCTGATGGTTATTTATTAATATTTAATAATTAAAAAGAAGCTACAAAAATTTCAGATATTAGTAGCTATTGCAATTTTGACATTTATAAAAAAAAATGATATTATGAATACACAGGAGAAATTTACATAAAATAAAAAATGGGAACATTCAGTTTAGCAACGTTGAATGTCTACCCAAATTTAATTAGGTTGACATTTAATTCAAATGCGAATTAAGTGTCATTTTTTTATAACTACTATCATAATGATAAGGAGAAATAAAATGATAGCAATGAGCTTTAGAACTTTTACGATAAAAGTCTTAGTTTTCATTCTTATCAAACCTCCTTTCCTAAGATGGAGGTAGACACTCAAGATAACTGATATTCTCTATAAAAAGTATACTATTAATAACTAACAATAGCAAGAAATTGAAACAAATTTTCTATAAAAAATAATAATTGTATCTTACTAAAACAATTGATATAATACTTATAGAATAGAAGGTGTTATTTATGAGAATTGGTATGATAGTTTTATTTGCGATTCTTTATATCGCTTTAATCGCTTTATTTATATTAGGTTATAAAAAGAAACAAAAGAAAGTATGGGTAACTAGTTTAGTACTATTTCTAATCGCTTTAGTTGCAACTATTATCATAACAAGCATCTATGCTTGATTTTTTTCTTATTTTTTAGTATAATAAGCCTCACTAAAGGGGGAGAGACAGTGGACTTAATAACTGAAGAAATAAAAGAATCTAAAAACTTTCAAATACTATCTAAAGTTTTTTCATATCACTATACAAATAAAGATAATTTTAAGTCTATTATATCGTATGGTGAATTTAGACAAGTATTAATAAATTTTATTGAAGAGATTATGAGAAACTATTTAATAAAAATGAGCTTTGCTGATTATAGAGGAAAAGAGCCAAAAGTTAAAATAGTTGATTTTAAAGATAATACGAATGGAGATTATCATTATAATATGATTAGATTAGATGAAACTATACCATGGAATATTTTTAAAGGAAATATTTTGGACTTCTTTACTCCTTGTCATGAGCTTATACATTTTAAATATGATACTGACATAAATGCGGAAATAATAAATAAAAATACAGTAAGAGTTGCTAAAGAAATATTAATACGACATGATGCGGAAAATTCTGCACCTATTTTTAAATATGATTATTATAGTGATAATTATAAGTTTGCTTCTGAAGAAAAGTTAGCTAACATTGAAGGGGTAGAATTATTTAGAAAAATAATGGAGTATATGAATATAACTTTAACTAGAGAAGATGAAATAAAATTACTCAATATTTATACTAATAATAAAATCCAATATCATAATTATTTTCGTGACTTTAGAAATGCTTTAAAATTTAATAATTTTTTTATGGATTTTGAAGAAGCTTTTGACTTTTTAATTAGAGATAATCCAGAATGGTGTAGTTGTCCCCAATTAATAATAGAATATTATCAAGATGGAGAAGGAAAAGTTAGGAAAAGAACAACAGAAGAATTACAAAATATTTTAGAAAGAGAAGATGATAAAGATATCAAAGAATATATTCAAAGTCTTTTAGTATCTAATGAAGATAAAAGACTATATGATGATGGATTTAAACAAAAAAAGTTAAATTTAAAAATGCCTTATAATAAATATTATATAATATCAAATATTAATAATAAAAAATACTGTCAAGAATAGTATTTTTTTTAATGAAATTATACATTTAATGGTATAATAAGAATGCAAGGAGGTATGAAAAAATGAGAGAAGAATGGAAAGGCTTTAAAGAAGGAGCCTGGACTAAAGAAATAAATGTTAGTGATTTTATTAAAACTAACTATAAAGGATATGATGGAGATGAAAGTTTCCTAGAAGGTACTACAGAGAAAACTAATAGAGTTTGGGGAAAATGTAGTGACTTATTAAAAGAAGAATTAAAAAAACACGTACTTGATATTGATGTTGACCATATGTCAGGGATTAATGCTTTTGAACCAGGTTATATCAGTAAAGATGATGATGTAATCGTAGGACTTCAAACAGATGCTCCACTAAAAAGAATAGTTAATCCATATGGTGGAATTAGAATGGTTTATCAAGAATTAGATGCTTATGGATATAAATTAAATCCTGAAGTTGATAAATATTTTAATCTTTACCGTAAAACTCATAATCAAGGTGTTTTTGATGCTTATACACCAGAGATTAGAAAAGCAAGACATGTAGGTCTATTAACAGGACTACCTGATGCTTATGGTAGAGGTAGAATAATAGGGGATTATAGACGTGTTGCTTTATATGGTATTGACTATCTAATGGAACAAAAGAAGGATGAGTGGGATAATAAACTATTAGGACCAATGACTAATGAGTTAATTCAACTAAGAGAAGATGTTTCTATGCAATATCGTGCTTTAGATGAAATTAAGAAAATGGCTAAAGGTTATGGATTTGATATCTCTAGACCAGCACGTAATGGTAAAGAAGCAGTACAATGGACTTATTTTGGTTATCTAGCATCAGTTAAAGAAAATAATGGTGCTGCTATGAGTTTAGGTAGAGTTGATGCTTTCTTTGATATTTACTTTGAAAGAGATTTAAATGCTGGAACTATAACTGAAAAAGAAATTCAAGAGATTATTGATCAGTTTGTTATTAAATTAAGATTAGTTAGACATTTAAGAACACCTGATTATGATGAATTATTTTCAGGTGATCCAACTTGGGTAACGGCATCTATCGGTGGTGTTACTACTGAAGGAAAGAGTATGGTAACTAAGACAAGTTATCGCTTGTTACATACACTAACTAACTTAGATACTGCCCCAGAACCAAATATGACCGTATTATGGGCACAGGACTTACCTCTTAACTTCAAGAAATATTGTGCTAAGATGAGTATTGAAACAGATGCTATCCAATATGAAAACGATGATGTTATGCGTCCAGTATATGGAGATGACTATGCAATCGCTTGTTGTGTATCTGCAATGAGAGAAGGAAAAGATATGCAATTCTTTGGAGCACGCTGTAACCTTGCTAAAGCCCTTTTATATGCTATTAACGGTGGTGTAGATGAAGTTAAAGGTGACTTAGTAGTTGAAGGATTCCCTAAGATGACTGATGAAGTACTTGATTATGATAAAGTAAAAGATGCATACTTCATGATGATAGAAAAAGTTGCCGAAGTTTATTCTAATGCAATGAATGTTATTCACTATATGCATGATAAATATGCTTATGAAGCAGGACAAATGGCTTTACATGATACAAATGTAAATCGTCTAATGGCTTATGGTGTTGCAGGATTATCAGTTGCCACAGACTCACTTTCTGCAATTAAATATGCTAAAGTAAAACCAATTAGAAATGAGGATGGTATTGCCATTGACTTTGAAGTAGAAGGAGATTATCCAAAATATGGTAATGATGATGATAAAGTAGATAATATCGCTAAAGAAATACTTGAAAAGATGTATAAAGAGTTATCTAAACATAAATGTTATCGTAACGCTACACCAACATTATCTGTCTTAACAATTACATCTAACGTTGTTTATGGTAGTAAGACAGGTTCTACTCCAGATGGACGTAAAGCAGGAGAACCATTCGCTCCAGGAGCAAACCCAATGCATGGAAGAGACAAAAACGGTGCCATCGCATCTCTTAACTCAGTTGCAAAACTTAACTATGCAGATTGTTGTCGTGATGGTATTTCTAATACATTCTCAATTGTTCCATCATCCCTAGGACATAATAAAGATGAACAAATCGAAAACTTAGTAAGTCTTTTAGACGGTTACTTCGTCCAAGGAGCACATCACTTAAATGTTAATGTTTTACAAAGAGAGATGCTAATAGATGCTATGAATAATCCAGATAAATATCCATTATTAACAATCAGAGTATCAGGTTATGCTGTTAGATTTAATCGTCTAACAAGAAAACAACAAGAAGAAGTTATTTCAAGAACTTTCCATGAGAAGATGTAAATGAAAGCAAGTGTAGATTCAATTGAAACCTTTGGTCTTGTCGATGGACCAGGTATTAGAACTGTAATCTTTCTAGATGGCTGTACTCTAAGATGTAAATACTGTCATAACCCTGAAACATGGGCTATGAATGAAGTAAACTATGATACAGATGAACTAGTTAAAAAAATTCTTCGTAACAAACCATACTTTAAAAGAAATAATGGTGGTGTAACTTTCTCTGGTGGAGAACCTCTTTTACAAATTAATTTCTTATTAGATATCTGTGGGAAACTAAAAAAAGAAGGTATTCACATTGCCTTAGATACCGCTGGTGTTGGTACCTGCAAATATAAAGAAATATTAGAATTAATTGACCTTGTTATTTTAGATATTAAGCACGTAACAAAAGAAGGTTATAAGGACTTAACAGGAAGAGATATAGAAGAGTCAGAGAAGTTCATTGAAGAATTAAATAAGAGTGGTAAACCAGTCTGGATTAGACAAGTAATTGTTCCAGGTATTATGGATAATGATGAATATTTAGATTGTCTAGTAGAATATTTAAAGAAAATAAAAAACATTGAAAAAATAGAATTTCTACCATTTCATCACTTAGGTTTTGAAAAGTATCAAAAACTTAATATTCCTAATCCCTTAAAAGATACACCTGAGTTGGATGCTAGTAAATGTGATGAACTATATAAAATGTTTATAAAGAAATATGAGAAGTCTAGAAAATAGGCTTCTTTTTATGTTAGAATAAATTTGTGTGGTGACAAAGTGAAAGTAAAGATTTTAGGAACAGGAGCGATATACTCAAAAAGAAATTGTGCTAGTTTAATAATTGATAAAAAAATTTTATTTGATATTGGTCCTGGAACAATAAAACAATTATTAAAAGAAAATTATGATTTAAAGGAAATTAATACTATATTAATATCTCATCTTCATTCAGATCATATATTAGATTTTCCAACATTAATAGTTAATTTAGAAGTTTTAAATATAAATCACAAAGTAAGAGTTATAGGGCCAGTTAATATGAAAGAAAAATTATTAAAACTATTAGAGCTGATGTATGGTAATTACTTTGATGATTTTATAAATAAAAACTTTGAATTTATTGAAGTAAGAGAAAACAAATATAATAAACTTTATAATAACTATAAAATTAATATGTTAAAAGTTAATCATGAAGGTATTGAAGCATATGGCTTTATAATAAATGATAAACTAGGTTTAACTGGAGATAGTTCAATTTGTGATGGTGTTAAAGAAATTTTTAGCAATAGTAAAATAATAGTAGCAGATTGTTCTTTAATAAAAGGGGATAACTATCATATGGGATTTAATGATATAGAGAAACTGTTAAAAGAAAATAAAGGCAAAATAGTAATTGCCACTCATTTAAGAGATGATACCAGAGAGTTATTAGCTGATAAAAAATTGAAAGACTTCAAAATCGTAGAAGATGGCTATTATTTTGATATTTAGGAGGTTATTATGTTAGATAAATTAAAAGAAAAAAAACTTATATATAATGTGCTTGATTATGGAATAACAACTAATAATATAGATAATACTGAAGCATTACAAAAACTAATAGATATGGTACATAATTTAGGAGGTGGTACTATATATTTCCCTAATGGTACTTATTTATTTGATTCAGAAAAAAGCTCATATGATATGACTGATAATATTACTGCTCTTTGTCAAATGAAGTCATTTGTATCTATACTTGGAGAAAACATTTCTAAAACAATTTTAAAAGTTACTGGTAAAACCAAAAAAGGAGCAGCATTATTTTGCTACAATAGTGATTTTTCTTGTGAAATACTGGAAGGTGCCAACGCTCAAAATTTTACTATAGATATGTCTTTAGCAAGTTTAGAAGAGTATACACATAGAGGTAAAGCATTTTATTATAGTGGAGTTAAAGATAGTATTTTTAGAGATTTAAAATTAATTTCTACTCCTTCAACAGCATTGGGTATTGATATGTTAGATAATGTTGTTATTGATTCCATTTATGTGTATGAAGGTGGAAAAAGTTGGTCTTATGGTGGACCAGGAGGAGCAGGTATTGGAATAGGTACTGGAAAATGGAACAATGAAAATTTTATTATTAGAAACTGCATTTGTGAACATTGTGGACATTTTGGAATTTTTATAGAAGATCAAGGAATTTTTCATAATAAGAAGAATTATCCAAAAGGACAAATAATTTCTAACAATATAATTAGAAATAGTAGACATTATGCTATTGGTATAAGAGGTGGAGATTCTGTTTTAGTAACAGCTAATAATATTTATGATAATATTAACGGCATTTATTTAGATTATGGAGCTAAAAATATTGTTATTAATAACAATATAATAAAAAATAGTAAAGATACAGCTCTATGTTTTGGGAATGAAGATAAACAATTAAATGAGAAGTCTATTTCTTGTGAAAACATAGTAATAAATGGGAATACTTTTATAAATAATAACAAAGTAGTTATTGAAACAACAAAACCTAAAAAATATATAGAAACAAATAATATTTATATAAATTAACAATTGGAGGGATAATAATTATGTTAGAAAAACTAAAAGATAAATATGTATTTTTTGATGTAGATGGAACTTTATCAGAGTATAGATACAACGATAAATTATATAGTGGTGCTTCTCCTGAACTAGGTTGTCAAACTTTAGAAGATTTATTATTCTCTAATCTTTTCTCTAAAGCAAGGCCATTAAAAACAATGCAAAAGATAGTTAGTAATCTTGATTCAAATAGAGTATTTGTATTAGGAACAATTGTAACTAATAATGAAATAGAACAAAAATATACTTGGTTAAAAGAAAATTATCCTAATATAAAACATGAAAATATCTGTTTCATCTCATCTACAATGTTAAAGCCAGAAGTAATATTAGAATACTCTAAACATCTAAATATTAATAAAGAAGAAGTAGTTTTTATAGATGATAGATTAGATGTCTTAAGAAAAGCAGAAGAGTTAGGAATAACTGCATATCATCCTAGTTCATTTATGGAGTAAGAGTGTAAGGAGATATTAAAATATGAAAAAGCAAGACGCAGAAGTACTTGCTATAGATAAATCAAGAGTAATGATAGAATATCTAGAGCAAATATTAAATGATGATAACATATTAGGTAATATGATTTTTAGTTTTAATAAAATAGATGGAGAAAAAGAGAAAATGTGTACTGTAGATATTATATTAAATAATAATACTGAAAGGCATTTGAATTTAGGTATTCCAAGTATTCATAGTGATATTTTTACAAGACAGTTTACTAGTGATTTAGTAGATAGGTTTGCAAAAGATGACATCATGGGTGTAAGTCCATTTTTTGAAATTAAAAGTATGCCTCCAACTAGTAGAAGAGGAATGGATGCTATAAGTATAAATAAAGAAACAGGTAAGATTAATAATCATATTAAGATAGATTTTTATTATGGAGGACAAGATTTTGATTCTATTATGGAAGAGTATAATAAAAAGTTAAAGGAAGCACAAAAAGAAATAGAAGAGGAAACAAAGGTAAGAAAATAAATATCATTATACATATTTATAAAAGGGAGGTAAGGTAATGCAAAATAATACTGATAAGGAAGAATTAAGAAATAAACTATTTGCAAAATATTTTGAAGTAGAAGAAGGAATTAATGCCACTGAATTAGTTGATAAATTATCATTTATTCCTGAAGTTTGGGATAACCTTAATGCTTTATGTGAAAATAATATTGAATATTTTGATGAATATAGTAGTATAGAAGATATTAAACTATTAAATAACAATAATAATAAGTACTTAATATTAAAACTACATCTTTATAGATATGCAATTATAGATATAGAAAGAAAAGAAAATATAACAGAAGAACAGTTTACAAATAACTTTGATGAAAACTTCTTTATAAGTAATTTTAATGTTAGAAAACGAAGAAATAATGACTCTTTAGAATTATATGATATTGAAAAATATGATGGAAATATAGAAGAGCTACTAGTTTTTTATACTGAAAATGAACAAGTATTAAATCTATCTAAAAAAATACATTATGTACTAAAAATAGATGATACTTGGACTTGTTTTCATATTGATTTTGTAAAAGCATGTGCACAACTTTGTTTTGAGACAAGAGATCAATTCTTATATGAACAATTATATTTAAGATATGATTTAACACCATCTAGAATGCAGGATGCTAAAAATAAAATAGGTATAGAAAAGATGCAAGAAATGTTTCAAAAAATTAAAGAGATTAAAATACCTCAAGAAGTTATTCCATCTGATTTGTATAAAAAATATTTAATTAAGTGTAATGAAAGTAGTAAAACTTTAAAGAAATTATAGAAAGGCTAACCTAATGGAAGAGAAGTTTAAAAAGTTATATAAGGAATACGACAAATTACAAAAGAAGTATGGTGATAAAACCTTAGATTCTATCTATAATGGAGGAGAATCTAATAATCCAGATATATTATTTGTTTTTATGAATCCAACTGGAAGAAACATTGCAAGCCCCAAAACTTGGAAAGGCTTAAAGGCTCCTTGGCTTGGTACTAAGAACATCTGGAAACTATTTACAGCCATTAATCTTTTTGATAAAAGTCTTTTAGATGAAATAAATGAAAAGAAATCTAAAGACTGGGACTATCTTTTTGCTAACAAAGTCTATGATGAGGTTAAAAGAAATAACTACTTTATAACAAACTTAGGTAAGTGTACGCAAACAGATGCAAGACCTCTAAAAGATGAAGTCTTAAGAAGTTATCTTGGACTTTTAGAACAAGAAATGGATATAGTTAAACCTAAAATAATAATTACTTTTGGTAATCAAGTATCATCAATTATTTTAAATAAGAAAGTATCAGTAGGAGAGTGTAGAAAACAATACTTTGAAAAAGAAATAGGTAGTAATACTTATAAAGTATTTCCAGTCTATTATCCAGTTGGTAATGGAACATTTAATATAGATAAAGCGATAGAGGACTTAAAATATATTATAGATAATTATGTTAAAGATACTGTTAAAACAAAATAGTATCTTTTTATATTGACAAACATATAATAACTGTATATACTGTATATATACAAAAAAAGAAAGCAGTGATTAAATGCAGATAATTATCAGTAATAGTAGTGATATACCAATATATAGGCAGATAGTTGATAATATTAAAAGAGAAATACTTAATGGTAATTTAGTAGGAGGAGAGGCCTTACCTTCTATTAGAACACTTGCCAAAGATCTTCGAATCAGTAACATTACCACTAAAAGAGCTTATGAAGAATTAGAAAAAGATGGTTTTATTGAAGCAGTCGCTACAAAAGGATACTTTGTTAAAAATAAAAGTGAGAACTATTTAAAAGAAGAAATATTAAAAAAAATAGAAGAAAATTTAGAAGAAGCTTTAACTATCGCTGATACATATCATATTAGTTATGATGAAGTACTAGAGATACTTAATGCTTTAAAGGAGGATAATAATGGATAATATAATTAAAGTTAATAATTTAACTAAAACTTATGATAACTTTAAACTAGATAATATTACTATTGAAATAAAGAAAGGTAGTATCATTGGTCTAATAGGAGAAAATGGAGCAGGTAAGACAACTCTAATTAAACTATTATTAGGTTTAATTAAAAAAGATAAAGGAGATATCTTAATATTTAATAAAACTTTAAATAGTAAAGTAAAAGAAGATATTGGTGTAGTCTTAGATGACTCATTCTTTCCAGAAGTTATTAAAGTAAAAGATGTTAACTCTATTATGAAAAATATCTATAACGCATGGGATGAAAAATTATTTCTTAAATACCTAAAAGACTTTTCTTTAAATGAAAATATGTTAATAAAAAACTTATCTAAAGGAATGAAGAAAAAACTAGAAATAATAACCGCTCTATCGCATCATCCTAAACTATTAATATTAGATGAACCAACTAGTGGACTAGATCCAGTTGTTAGAAAAGAAATATTAGATATCTTTCTAGATTTTATTGAAAATGGTGAAAACAGTATTTTATTCTCATCCCATATAACTAGTGATATTGAGTCTATCGCTGACTATATAATCTTTATAGATAATGGTAAATTAGTCTTTGATAAAGAAAAAGATGATATCTTAGATAATTATGGAATAGTTAAATGTAATGATAGTGATTTTAAGAAGATTTCTAAAGAAGATGTAATATCTTACCTAAAAAATAAATATAACTATGAAGTATTAGTTAGTGATGGAAAAAAGATTAAGAAAAATAATTCTAACTTAGTCGTTGATAAAGCTACTTTAGAAGATATTATGTTATTAATAGTGAAAGGAGAAAAATAATGAAAGGTTTAATTATTAAAGATTTATGTGTAATTAAAAATCAAATGAAAAGTTTATTATTAGTACTAGCTTTATTTATCTTTCTATCAATTGCTAATAAAGATGCAACATTTGTTCTTTTCTTAATTCCCTTTTATATGATTATGATCCTTATAACTACTTTTAGTTATGATGAGTTTAATAAATTGGAGTGTTACTGTAACAGCTTACCTCTTAGTAGAAAAGAAATAGTTAAAGCCAAGTATATATTATTTAATGCTACATCCCTTATTGTTTTAATAATAGGTATACTTGCATCCTTTATCATTCCAAACTTCATAGAAAATACTACTTTTGAATCTATTTATGCAAGTATTATTGGTGTTGCTTTTGGTATATGTTTAGTAATATCTTTACTAATACCATTCTATTATAAATTTGGTTCACAGAAGGGAAGAATAATGTTATTCCTTACCATTGCCATACTCGCTTTACTAATAGGTGCAATTACTAATTTAGATATCTTTAATAATATAGAATTAATGAATATAATAAATAGTCTAAATAGCCTAAGTTTAGGAATGTTTACTATACTTTTAATAATAATAACAGTTATAATTATGACTATTTCTTATTACATTTCTATTAAAATATATAGTAATAAAGAGCTTTAAATTCTCTAAATTGTTTAGAGAATTTATTTTTTTTGAAAAAAGTGTTGACAGAATATTATGTTATTAATATAATGTTAATAACAAGTTTAAATACTTGCTAATTTTTAAGCTTTTGATATTAATAAAAAGTTAATAAGAGGAGGAATGTTTATGAAACTTAAGAATTTAAAAGTATATAATAAAGCTTTAATTGTTGTTGATATGGTTAATGGCTTTGTTAAGGAAGGAGTGTTACATGATAAATCTATCACTAAAATTATACCTAGACAGATAGAACTTATTAAAGAATATAATAAAGAAAAAGAATTAGTTATCTTTATCCAAGATACCCATACTAAAGAATCTATGGAACATAAGAGATTTCCAGATTATCACTGTCTTAAAGGTAGTGGAGAAGAGGAAGTAGTTGACGAATTAAAACCTTTTACTAATTTAGATGATACTATCTGTATACCTAAGAACTCTACAAATTTTATGGAAGCACAGTCTTTTAGAAAAATGATTGATAATGCAACTAATATAAAAGAATTTGATATCGTAGGCTGTTGTACTGATATTTGTGTATGCAATGGATCTATTGGCCTTGCAAATTACCTTGATGAACATAATAGAGATAGTATTATAAGAGTACATAAAGATGCTGTTGCAACCTTTGCAGAAGATGATAGACAAAACTATGTAGATGCAGCTTATTTACTTATGGAACAACAAGGGATTCAGTTAGTTAAAAAAATTTAGAATTTGATATTAATAATTTGATAAAAAGAAAGGAATGATTTAAATGAAAAAAGAAAATTTAACTTTATTAACTGATTTATATGAACTTACTATGATGAATGGATATTTTGATATGAGAAGGGATGAAAGAGTAGTATTTGATGTCTTTTATCGTAAAAATCCATCAGACGGAGGATATGCTATTGTAGCAGGACTTGAACAAGTAATTGACTATATTAAAAATTTACATTTTGAGAAAGATGATATTGAGTACTTAAGAGAATTAGAGCTTTTTGATGAAGAGTTTTTAAAATATTTAGAAAACTTTAAGTTCACTGGTAATATTTATGCTATTAAAGAAGGAACTGTTGTCTTTCCAATGGAGCCTTTATTAAAAGTAGAAGCTCCTATTATAGAAGCTCAACTTGTGGAAACAGCTATTTTAAATATTATTAATCATCAAAGTTTAATTGCTACTAAAGCGTCAAGAGTGTGTGAAGCGGCTAGAGGTGATGCTGTTATGGAGTTTGGACTTAGAAGAGCACAAGGACCTGATGCAGGTGTATATGGGGCAAGAGCAGCAGTTATTGGAGGATGTTCATCAACTAGTAATGTTCTTGCTGGTAGGGAGTTTAATATTCCTGTTGCAGGAACTCATGCACATAGCTTTATTATGAGTTTTGATAGTGAATATGAGGCTTTTAAGAAATATGCAGAACTTTTTCCAAATAATGCAACTTTACTAGTAGATACTTATGATACAATAAATTCAGGTGTTCCTAATGCGATAAGAGTCTTTAAAGAATTAAAAGAACAAGGTAAGATGCCTAAAAAATATGGAATAAGACTTGATAGTGGAGACTTAGCATACCTATCTAAAAAAGCAAGAATCATGTTAGATGAAGCAGGATTTCCTGATGCAACCATCTGTGCTTCTAATGATTTGGATGAATATCTAATAGAATCTTTAAAAGAACAAGATGCTAAAATAAATCTTTGGGGAGTAGGTACAAGCTTAATTACTTCTAAAGATTGTCCTAGTTTTGGAGGAGTTTATAAACTTGCAGCCATTAAGAAATCTGGAGTTGTTATTCCTAAGATTAAACTTAGTGAAGATAGAGTAAAAATTACTAATCCAGGAGATAAACAAATATTTAGATTCTATGATAAAGAAACAGGTAAAATTAGAGGAGATATTATTGGCTTTGCAAATGAAAAATATAGTGAGAAAGAGACAACTATAATGTTTGATCCTGTAGATACTTGGAAGAGAAAAGAATTAGAGAAAGGTACTTATACAGTAAGAGAGTTGTTAGAACCAATATTTATAAATGGGGAATGTGTTTATAAAAGTGATAGTGTGATGGAGCTTAGAGATTACTGTAGTATGGAAAAAGAAACTTTGAGTGAAGAGAATAAAAGATTTGTAAATCCTCATCCTGTACATGTTGATTTAAGTTATGATTTATGGAATGTTAAAAATAAAATGATAGATGAAGAAAAGAAATTAGTTAAAAAGTAGGAAAGAAAAATGAGAAAAGAGAAGTTAGAAGAGTTACATTGTTATATAGAAGAATTAAAAATAATTAAAAGAAATTTATTAGAAAGAAGTAATAATTCTTATATAAAAGTAGAAAGTTATAACTGTTTACTTAATAACGGTATCACTATCTTTAGAGATAAAATAATTAAAGGTAATAGTAATGGTGATGCCGTTGTTATGCTACCTGTTACTAAAGATAATGAGTTTTTATTAATAGTACAACCTAGACCAGTTAAAGAAGGATTTCTTGTTGAATTTCCTGCTGGTTATGTAGAAGATAAAGAAAATCCTTTGATTTCTGCTAAAAGAGAACTTATTGAAGAGACAGGATATTACTCTGATAATATTAAGTATCTTGATTCTTTCTATCAAGACCAAGGTTGTAGTGAAGCATATAACTATGCTTATCTTGCTTTAGACTGTGAAAAGGTAAAAGAACAGAAGCTAGATAAAGATGAATTTGTTAGATATTTCTTGTGTAATTATGAAGAAGTATTAGAACTTGTTAAAATGGGGTATATTAAAGATATACAGTCTAAATATGCTTTAGAATTATCTAAAAAATATATTAAGAGGAGGTAAAAATAGTGAAAAAAATTATTGGTATGACTTTTCCAAGACAAGATGTTACTTTAGGATTAGAGCCATCTTTATTAACGGTACTTCCTGATGGAGATAATGTTATGTATTCTATGGAAAATAAAGATTTTGATGATAATAAGGTTGAAAAGTATGCTTGTTCTATTTATATTACAGGTATGAATGAGTTTAAGAAGTGGGCTTTAAAACATGATAAAAGTAAAATTATTGTAGGAGGATATGAACCTACTATTAATCCGGAAGAGTTTTTACCTTATGCTTCTAAAGTTATTGTAGGGCCTTGTGATGATTTTTATGCAACTATTAATCAAGAGGGAGATATTGTAAAAGGTATTACTAACTATAATAAGATACCTAGATATGATTTATATGATATTAGAAATAATCAACAGATTATACCTGATAAATTAAAAGATGATGTTTGTACTTCTATTAATACTTCACAAGGTTGTCCCTTTAATTGTGACTTTTGTTGTAGTCCATTGATGTGTGATAAGTTAATGTCTAAACCTATAGAGTTAATTGAAAAAGAGATTAATTATTTAAAACAATATAATCCTAAGTACATTTTTATCCGTGATGAGAACTTTCCTTTACAGAAAGACTTTAAAGAAAGATTAGAAGTTATAAGTAGTCTTGATGCTAAAATATATCTTTTCGCTTCTGCTAATCTATTAAATGTAGATACAGTAGAGTTTATGAAGTTACATAATGTCTATATGGTCTGTTTAGGACTTGAAGATATTACTGTTAATTATGCTAAAAATAAAGAATTAGATAAAGCATGTGATTTACTTCATGAGAATGATATTATGACTTACTTATCTTTTATTGTTAATCCATTAAAAGTACATAATGAAGAAGAGAGTAGAGACTTTTATGATAGATTATTAGAGAGATTTTATGAGTTAAAACCTGAAATGGTATGTGGTAATTTCTTAATGCCTTTTAGAGGTACTAAGATATGGGATCAATATAAAGATTTAGTTAGTGTCTATGATTATGATTTATATACATCTAAAAGTGCTTTCTTAGAGAAAGATTTAGAGATAAGAAAAAGAATGGAATATGAGATGTTTTATTATCAGTGGGAATATTATACTTCAAATTTTTATCAAGATAATGTTAGAGATTTCTTTAAAGAAGATACACTACATTTAAGATTTTTAGAGTTAAAAGAGGAATTTGAAAAGAAGGGTATTCCTGTTGGTTATCAAAAATGTTTAAGGAGATGATTAATGTGTTAGAATATGGTTTTGTTAGAGTAGGGGCAATTGTTAATAAGTTAGTACTTGCAAGTCCTTTAGACAATGCTAAAGAGATAGTTAAAATGATTAAGAAAGCAGATAAAGAAGGTGTATCAATTGTTACTACTCCTGAACTTGCTCTTACTGGTTATACTTGTGGGGATTTGTTTTTACAAGATGAATTACTTGATGAAGGAAAGAAAGCTTTAAGTATTATTATAGAATCTACTAAAGATTTAGATATTATTTCTATTATAGGGATGCCGTTAAGATGTAATAATCAACTTTTGAATACTGCTGTTATAATAGAAAAAGGTAATATTATTGGTATTGTTCCTAAGAGTTATATACCTAATTATAGTGAATTTTATGAGAAGAGATGGTTTACTTCTAGTTTTGATTTAAGAGTAAGTGAAGTAAGACTATTAAATCAAGTGGTTCCTATTTCTACTAAGTTATTATTTAGAGATAAGAAATATAGAGAAGTTAGTTTTGCAATAGAAATATGTGAAGATTTATGGGCGGTTAATCCTCCTAGTAATAATCATGCTTTAAATGGAGCATCTATTATCTTTAATTTATCTAGTAGTAATGAAATTGTTGGTAAAGATAGTTATAGAAGAAATCTAGTTTCTATGCAATCTGCTAAAACAATATCAGGTTATATTTATGCAAGTAGTGGTATTATGGAATCAACTTCTGATTTAGTATTTGGAGGAGCTTCTTTAATCTATGAGAATGGTAAGTTACTTAAATCTAATAAACGGTTTGAGTTAGAGAGTAATTTAATATATACAGATATAGATGTTAGAAGATTAATTAATGAAAGATGTCGTAATAGTAGTTTTACTAGTAGTGTTTATAATGGAGACTATAAAGTAATAGAAGTTGATGTTTGTGATAAAATAAAGACTCTTGATAGGACTTATAAGATGTATCCTTTTATACCTGTTAATGATAAAGAAAAAAGATTTGAAGAGATTTTAGAGATTCAAAGTAGTGCCCTTGCAAGACGTCTAATTCACTTAAATAATACTAAGTGTGTAATTGGTATGTCTGGAGGACTTGATTCTACTCTTGCTTTTCTTGTTATAGTTCGTGCTTTTCAAAAACTTGGTCGTGATAATAAAGATATTATAGGTGTTACAATGCCTGGATTTGGTACTACTGATAGGACTTATTTAAATGCTATTAATTTAGTTAAAGAGTATGGTGCGACTTTAAGGGAAGTTAGTATTAAGGAAGCAAGTATACTTCATATGAGGGATATTGGTCTAGTTGAATCTGATAGAAGTGTTACATATGAGAATATTCAGGCAAGAGAGAGAACGCAAATACTTATGGATATCGCTAACATGTTAGGTGGTATTGTTATAGGTACAGGAGACTTATCAGAACTTGCCTTAGGTTGGTGTACTTATAATGGTGATCATATGAGTATGTATTCTGTTAATTCATCTATTCCTAAGACTTTAGTAAGATATTTAGTATGTTATGTTAAAGATAACAGCACCGATAAAAGAAAAGAGATCTTAACAGATATCTTAGATACTCCTATTTCTCCAGAGTTATTACCACCTGATGAAGCAGGTAATATCTTACAAAAGACAGAGTCTAGTATCGGTCCTTATGTTTTACACGATTTCTTTTTATATCATTTGTTAAGATATGGAGCTTCTTTTAAGAAAATATATTTACTTGCTAAACTAACATTTAAAGATAGTTTTAGTGATGATGAGATAAAAAAATGGTTAAAAGTATTTGTTAGGCGTTTCTATACCCAACAATTTAAAAGAAATGCTATTCCAGATGGAGTTAAAGTAGGTACTATTAGTCTATCTCCAAGAGGAGATTTAAGAATGCCTAGTGAAGCTAATTTTAAGGGAATTTTAGAAGAATTAGATAAAATTTCTTAAAAAATCATGAACTTCATAAATTGACCTTAAATTTTAGGGCCAATTTTTAATTTCTTTAAGCTAATTTACAAAATGAATTTCTGTTTTTATAGTGAATTTACATGATTCTTTTTTTGCATTAATATCCCATTCATGTTAGAG
>CASDWO010000003.1 GCA_949284575.1 uncultured bacterium | reverse complement strand
TATAACTTGAAATATTTTCTTATATAGTTCTATTCCTAAGGTTTTCCTTAAATAGATAAATACTTTATTAACTTCTTCAATAGTTTTCTTATCTAATAAAAATATTAATAATAAAGAAGTTTTTCTTATAAATAAAGTAAGAAAACATTTACCACCTTTAACACCTTCTACAGTATCCATTTCTACAATTGATTTATTAGGATGTTTAGTAGTATAAGAAATAAAATCATCAAAAGTTCTATCAACTAAATATGCTCTAATTTTTCTATCCTTATTATTGTTCTTTTCACCATTTCTTGGTTTATAACTAACTTGTTTTGGTAAGTCTATGTTAGAAAGTGAAATAACATTCTCTCTAACATATCTATAAAAAGTTGGTTTTGAAAAAAACAATATATCTTTATTATTTTCATAGATATGATTTATAGGTTGTTTCTTATCTTTAACTAAAGGTACTATGATTCTTTCTATTAAGTCAACATCTTCTTCTTTTATATCATAACCTTTTTTAGAATCAACAACTCTTTGTTCATATAATTGTTGGGCAAGACTTGAAAAATAGAAATGTTTTGTAAGTCTGCATCCACTTTTTTTAGTACAAGAATTACATACATATGGTGGTCTAGAAAGCTTATCACATTCTTTCCCTTTATAACATTGTTTATCATAATTACAGAATGCTATACCACAGTTATTTTGATTTATGCAATGTTGTTTACTATTCTTAATTACTTTAACAGAATAAGTTCTCCTTACTTCTTTAGATATTGTTGTTCTATCTAAATTTAAAGTTTTTCCAATAGTTGAAAAACTATATCCTTTATTCAATAAATATTCTATCAAATTTCTTTGTTCATTACTTAAATGACTATATTCTCCTTTTGTCATTTTTCTATACCTCCCTTTAATAATGACAAACAGGTTATGGCATATTATATCACTAACTTTTGTTCTTTAAAAGAATAAGTTCCCATTATAATTTTTTCGGGAACTTTGAATTTTATGTAACTATTCAGACTATGGCACGCAAAAGTAAAGAGTAATTATACAAAAATTGCTCTTTTTAGTTTGCAAATAATACTTTATTGTTAAATATATCTTTAATAGATTCAAAAGGATTAATCTTTCTTTTAAGAGATGTTTTTATAATACTAATTGCATCACAATATGCTTCAGCACTATTTATATTTTTAAATCCTCCAGATATTTTAGTTTTAATTTTAATAATCCTTAAATCTCTTTCACTTGGATTATTATCAAAGGGAACACTAAAATCATATATATAAGCCAAATGATTATTTTTATATTTATCGCACCTTCTAATAAGCTTAAGTGCTTTCTCTTTATAATATGTAGATTTAATATTTTTACTTTCTTTCTTGGCTAATGATATAATCTCATCATATTTTGCACTAATTTCATTAGTTTTTATATTAGGAAATGATTTGCAGCCTTTTTTTATTAAAACTTTTCTATCATGATATGCTTTAAATATTAATTCTTTTAAATCTTTCGGCCAAGTAACTTCGGAGACATTTTGAATTATCTCTTCTAAATATC
>CASDWO010000002.1 GCA_949284575.1 uncultured bacterium | reverse complement strand
GTCGTAATCGTATTTACTTTTGTACCAGTTCCTGTAAACTTAAATGCTGCATAACTTACTCCTACCATCACTATTAGTAAAAGTACAATTAATCCTAAAGTTATCCCAGCTTCTTTTCTTTTTTCCATAGCTTTACCTCCATTATTATTATTTACACTTTTCTCCTATTTTAAACCTGTAAATAAATATCGATATTTTTGACATTTTATAATTTATTTTCTCATATTATATTTTTTTATACTACTAGTTATATAACTAATTTACATCACTAAAAAGAACAGAATAAAATTATCCTGCTCTTATGTCATAATGAAAGAAAGTAACTTTATTACTTAGATACTGGTTAAATACCCCCCCCCCGGGGTAACTATCTGTAAACGGGCGCTAGTATAAATTTGGTACACCTTTTCTTTAAGATATGCCATAATATTTACTTTCTTCATTTCCATTACTTCCTTTTTTCTTTTCTATCTTTATATTCATTTTATCATAGTAAACTTATTGTTGTCTATTATTTTTGTTTATCCTTTTAATTCAATACTAAAAGGATTTTGTTTTGTTCCATTTCCTCCTGTTATTACAACATTCGCTTTCAAATTTAAAGATGGACGTATACCAATTGTATTAGATGTAGGTGTATTGGTACCAATTCCATAGTTTATTATAGAATTAATATTAGATGTATTGTATGGTGTTAAAGTCCAAAAGTTTGTTGTCAAACCTGACTGATCAAAGTAACCTCCACCTTTGATATTATATCTATCAAACTGATTTGACATAAGTTCTCCTGAGCGAAGTAAACCAGCTTTTGCTGTAGTTGTACTTGATGTTAAGGTATTACCAGTTTCATCTGTATATTTTGCTAGTTTATATGATGTACCATTTCCTACTGTGCCTAAGTACCATGTAGTATTATCTTCTATCATAGTTGTTTGCTCATCTGTTAGGTATTTTCCACTAGTTAAATATTCGCCATTTAAAAATGTTCCTATTGTATTTGTATTTGAATAATTTACGTTTTCATTACTATCAAACGCTATTTTCTTAAATTCTCCATTTTCTTTTAGTGGTTTGGCACTAGTTATCTTTGTTAATCCTTCACTTTCATGACTTACTATTCGATATAAATTATTCTCACCTGTGCCAAATTTTATATATTCTCCACTATATCTTGTATTAAGCATTGTCCCTGTTAGATTACTATCATTATCTCCTTCTAAACGATAAGGATTAGAAACAGTACCATCTCCATCTACAATACGAATGTTAGATTTTAGATTTATGGATGGCCGAAACGAATTAGAACTGCTTGCTATATTAGCATCGGAGAAACCAGTAGATATTATCGCTCTAATTACTCCAATGTCATTTGGAGTTATAGTTATCCAAAATAAACCATTGTTTAAATAGCCCTTTCTTAAGTTTGTTCCAGTGTAGCTTATTTGATACTCATATATGTTTAAAAGCCCTACTGCACTTGTTGATATACTTGTTCCATTTGGTCTTTCTATACTTCCTAAGTCTCTATCATCTAACGTCGCATCCCAGACACTATCTGTTACAATAAAGTTCTCATAATCTCTTAAATTACCTAAGAAACCATCTGCACTTGTATCATTTAACCAAGATTCCATATAGCTTCCTGCAAAATCTGTACTACCACTTGAATAGTTAATTGTACTTATATTCCATTGTGTTACTAATTTAGTTGTCTTAGATTCATTATTAACAGAGACAGCCCTCCATAACTTTCCACTATACCATACATAATTATTTGGTTCTTCTCCTGTAATAAAGGTATCTACTCCATCATCATAAAGATTCTCTTTTGGTATATTTGCTAGTAACACATCACTTACTTCATCTGCTACTCTATCTCTTCCATAAACATTTACTTTAACACTGAAAGTTTTATTTCCTCCATCTCCTTGAGGATTATATTCTTCAGTTACATACATTCTTAAACGATAAGTATTACTTTCACTAGCATTCATACTTGAGGTATATAAACTCATTTCTCCTGCTGGTCTTCCTGTAAAACTGTTAGCATTTGCCTCTTCATTATATATTTTAGGTGACATTACTTCTTCTTCACCATTATCTGTTACTCTTGTTAAATATAACTT
>CASDWO010000001.1 GCA_949284575.1 uncultured bacterium | reverse complement strand
GGCAACTACTTTTACTGTATGAGATCCATATTCTAAAGAAGTTATATTTAATGTCGTTAGATAACCTGGATTTGTATTAATACTTGCACTGCCATAGTCCTTAATTACTGCAAGAACATCGCCTCTTTCATGACGATTAATCACTACTTCTTGTTTAACATTATCTAAATATATTTCTAGTGTTGGATCTTGGTATTCACTCATTATCCAACCCTTTAAAGTCATTGTATCATTAATTATTTGTTCACTGCTACTTGGAATATCTATTGAAATCATCGTTGCAGGTGCTTTTTTTATAAATTCTCTTGTTTCACTTGCTAATACATTCCCATTTTTTATAGCTTTTACAGTTACATTGTGTTTACCATAAGAATAAGAATTTATATCTATATTAGTTTGATACCCTGGTAAAGGATTAGTTGTCTCATCACCATAATCTTTAATTAAAGAAATAACATCTCCTCTTTCATGACGATTGATTTCTTCAGTAATCTTTTTATTATCAATATAAATTTCTAGCTCAACATTCTCTTCTTTACTCATCACCCAGCCACGTACAAAAACATTATCTAAAAAACTCTCATTAACCGCTGGAAAATCAATAGTAACTAATGTATTACTACTTGCGTTAACCGTTAAAAATGTTGTAAACATTACTCCTAAAACTAATAAAAAACAAATTATATATCTTTTTTTCATAAAAAGACCCCTTTCATTAAAATTCTACCATAATTTTATGTATTTTGCCCTTTAATTTAGTAATGATTTTACCTTTATTGACAACTTTAAAGATCCAAATTCTTAATTGCTCAATTAAAAGACAAATTATAAAGATAATAACAGCATAAAATAGTATTTTTAAAATAACGGTATTTGAAGTTATAACATAATCAACATCTAATTTTAAAAATTTATATAATTCATTTCTAACTAAGATATTCTCATGAATTAAATAAACTCCAAAAGTTAACGTAGCAATATGATTAATAAATCTATTTTTTAAAGATAATGTTTCAAAAAATAAGAAATAACTTAAACTTTGAATAATAACAAAAATCCCACTATATAACTCGCATCCTTGCCTAAAGAAATAACCTATTTCTTTAATAATATCACTATCAAAAGAAATTAAATAATTACAAAAGTTATAAGCAAAAAAATTAAAAAGAAAACTAAAAGTAAAAATACTAATTAATATTAATTGTTTTTTATATTTAGAATAATTTTTAAAATGAAGATTCTCTTTTAATGGATATTTAGCAAAATAAGCTCCAATAAAATATAACATTATAAATTGAACGATTGTAAAACCATCATTTCTAATATTTATTTGATAACTAAGATTTGGAACTAAAGAGAAAAGAAAGATCATAACAAAGATTAAATTTCGATGTTCTTTTTGCGTAAGTACTTTTATTAATTTATTTAAAAAAGGCTGAATACATAATAAAACAATATAACAATTTAAATACCAATAACTTGTTATATCAACAGGAAAAACATTCTTAAAAATATCTATTCGTGATAATGTAACTAATCCTAAACTTAAAAATATGACCACAAACAAAACTCGATAAAATAAAGATTGACTAAGTAAAGATATAATCTTCCCAAGTTTAAATTTATTTTTATAACCAAAATATCCTGTAACCAAGATAAAAGAATTAACATGAACAATTATAAAATATTGAAAAAACTTTAAAATTAAATAAATTGTTTCAGAACAATGCTCTAAAATATTACTTCTCGTAATTAAATGCCATATAATAATCATAAACATTGATACAATACGCATTAATTCAAAATTTGATAATCTCTCTTTTTTTACTTCTTTCATTACTTCCCCACCCTATGATAAAAATATATCATAAAACCCTTAGCTATTTCAAGAAAAATTAAAAATCGCCATAAAAAAATCAAAGTAATAATCAATTAAACTACCTTGATTTCTTCACTACTTTTTTCTAATTTTAGAAATTATCTTTCGTAAAGGAGCGGTTATTTTCCAAGAATAACTATTAAGAATTGCCGATATTTCTTTCTTTAGATTTTGATTTTCCAACTCTAAATTAGTCATCTTAGTTGTAAAACCCACTTCCTGCTCATAATTATTTAAAATTGCATCTTTAAAAAGTTCAAGATAACCTTCTTTATCAAGTATTGATATTTTTAACTTTATACTTACTCGATCATTCTTTTCAAATTTTTTATTAATAACAATTTGGGGATCATTATTACAAGAAATTAACTTATCTTTATATAATATAAAATTTATATAAGTTAATTCATCTTTAGATATTCCTTTTAGTCCAACAATTTCAAAACAAATATCTTTTATTTCAGCTAGATCTATTCTAAGTTTATTAATATTTTTATCTAACTTAATATTTGCAATGTAGTAATTATCTTTCTTTAAATAATTAAATACCTCACTATCTCCTTCATTAAATTCATCACTATAAGCATAATAAACTTGATATTTATAGTCATAATATTCTTTTTTATGAGGAGTAAAATCTATATAGTCATTATGCCAAACATCTAAAGGAATAACTTTAAATGGTAACTTTGTAACACTAAGACAATACATAAAACTTAACTGATCTCTTTTACTATATTTTAAAATCATCTCAAACCATAACTTCATCGTCTTTTTTACTAAAGGATCTTTATGTCTTTTAATAATTAAGGTCATCTCTAATAACCCTAAATTATCTTGAAAATTTTCCTTTTCATAAAAAGACAATAACTTATTAATTTTATCTTTAGAATCTTTTTGATATCTAATACATACTTCTGCTTCTTCTTTAATAGAATTTCTAGCAAAATGTTTACAGGAAGCAAGCAAATCTTTATTTAAATCAAAGTATTTATCTAAAAACTCCATTACACTTTTTTTGAATATGATAGAAGCATCTATCCATATACTTAAATCATAATTATCATCAAGATAAGGATCACCTAGCATTTTTATTTTTCTAGATAAATAATGATTATCTAAATTCTTATCTTCAATATAGATAATTTTCCAACTATTTGAGGTAATTTTCTTATTATTAGTAAAACAAATATAATCAATACCTTTTTCTTTTACTATTACTTCTTTCAAGTCATCATAATCTCCAGTAATGCAAGTATATACACAGATCTTTTCCATCTTTATCTCCCTATTGAATAATAATTTATCCCCTTTTCCTTCATAATTTTTGGATCATGACAATTTCTACCATCATAAACATTAGGTTTAGCCATATATTTTTTATAGTTAATAGGATCATAGTTTTTAATTTCTTCCCATTCTGTCATAATTAATACAGCATCACTATCTTTAATAGCATCATCTATAGTTAAAGCATAATTTAATTTATCCTTATAGATTTCTTTAACTTTTTCCAAAGCAATTTTATCATAAACTGTAATAGAAGCATTATAATCTAAGAGCATATCTATATTTACAAGAGATGGTGCTTCTCTTAAATCATCAGTCATTGGTTTAAAGGATAAGCCTAATATTGTTACTTTTAAACCTTTTAAACAATTATTAAAGTCTTCTTTTAGTTTGTTAAATAGTATTAATTTCTGTTTCTTATTTATCTCAATACAATCTTTTACTAAAGTTAGCTCACAATCATTTATTTTACTTAACCAGTGTAAAGCTTTCGTATCTTTAGGAAAACAGCTACCACCATAACCAATACCAGCTTTCAAAAATAAAGAACCTATTCTTTTATCATAACTCATCCCTTTAGTAACATCATCAATTGAAGCGCCTACTTTACTACAAAGATTAGCTATTTCATTAATATACGATATTTTTAATGCTAAAAAATCATTAGAAGCATATTTTACCATCTCAGCACTTCGTCTATTCATTTCAAGATAAGGAACATTATATGGTTCTTTAGTTAATGGCGCATATAATTTTCGCATTGTAGCAAAAGTTTTCTCATCTAAAGCTCCTACTATAATTCTACTAGCATATAAAGTATCATGAATAGCTGTTCCTTGTGATAAAAATTCAGGATTACTAGCTACTGTTATTTTAATATCTTTTCTTTTATTTGCAAAATACTCTTCTATTTCATCATTTGTTCCAATAGGAACAGTTGATTTGATAACGACAACAAGATCTTTAGTTGCATATTTAATAATATCATTACAAACTTCATAAACATAATCTAAATTAGCACTGCCATCAGGTCTTTCTGGAGTCCCTACACCTATTATTGTAATATCAGAATCTTTATAACAAGAATTATCAGTAGTAAAAGTTATATTATCTTTAGCAAGTTGTAAATACTTATCAAGATCCTGCTCATAAATAGGACTTATTCCCTTTTTTAAAAGATCTATTTTCTTATCATCTACATCAACACAAGTTACTTTATTTCCTATATATGCTAAAACAACACCTGTAATTAAACCAACATATCCTGTTCCTGCTACTACTACTTTCACAACTTATCACCACCATAAAATTCTTTATACCAAACAATAAATTTATGTAATCCTTCCTTTAAAGAAGTTTTTGGAGCAAAACCCGTTACTTTTTTCAAGTCATCTATATCAGCATAAGTCTCATAAACATCACCTGGCTGCATAGGTAGATAAATTTTCTTAGCAACTCTATTTAATTCTTGCTCTAATATCTCAATAAAATCACTAATTTTTACAGGATTATTATTACCAATATTATAAATCTTATAAGAAACACCATTTAAATCCATAGAAGGAATTTTATCTAATAAACTAATAATACCTGTCACTATGTCATCAACATAAGTAAAATCACGATACATATCACCATTATTAAAGACTTTAATTTCTTGATCGTTAGTAATAGCATTAGTAAAAGAAAAATATGCCATATCAGGTCTACCAAAAGGTCCATAGACAGTAAAAAATCTAAGTCCTGTGACTTTTATATTATATAAATTACTATAAGCATAAGCCATTAACTCATCACTTTTCTTAGTAGCAGCATATAAACTAACAGGGCAATCTACTTTATCGGTAGTTTTATATGGAACCTTTTTATTTTTACCATAAACAGAACTAGATGAAGCAAATAATAAATGTTTAACAGGATAATTTCTACAACACTCTAAAATATTAAAAAAACCAATAATATTAGAGTTAATATAAGAATCAGGATGATCTATACTATATCTTACTCCTGCTTGTGCAGCTAAATTTATAACTATCGTAAAATTATTCTCTTTAAAAAGTTCCATCAACTGATCTTTATGAACTATATCCATCTTAAAAAAATGAAAATTTGGATATTTTTTCAAAATATTAAGCCTTGCTTCTTTTAACTTAACATCATAATAATCATTTAAATTATCTATAGCAATTACTTCATGATTTAACTCCAATAATCTTTTACTTAAATGAAAACCAATAAAACCAGCACCACCAGTTACTAATATTTTCTCCATATAATATGTCCTCTCTTTTTTTGTAAATTATTATAACAGATAAATCATTAATTTAAATATTTTTTTAACTCTTTAGTAATAACTTCATAACCATTCTCATTTATATGAAGACCATCAGTAGTATACTCTTCGTTTAAAAGTCCTTCATCATCAACTAATTTATCATAGATATTAATAAATGTTATATTCTCTTCTTTAGCATATTTTTTTAATTGTTTATTTATCTCTTTAATATCTTCATTCTTTCTGCCTTCTACACCTTTTTCATTAACTTTTTCATTAACAGGATAAATACTTTCTAAATATATTTCAGCATTTTTTCTATTTTTCTTTATTTCTTTAATAATTTCTTTTATATTAGTAACTACTTCATCTACAGTTTTTTTATCTCTTAAATCATTTGTTCCAATTAAAATAAAAACTTTAGAAGGATTATAATCATAAACTCTATTTTTCATATCTTCTAAGATATCTTCAGTAGTATTACTAGATATACCACTATTAACAACTGGCATATCAGGAAAATGTTTTTCTAGATCGTAATAATATGTTATAGAGTCTCCTAAAAACAAATAATTATCAGGTACTTTAATTACTGTCTCTTTCGCTTTAACAGTTTTAGGTTGTTCTAATGAACTACTAAAATAGAAAAACATATTAAAAGTAAGACTTATAATTAAAATTATAATTATTTTTTTATTAATATTAATTTGATCATTATTAATTGAATTACTATTATATACTTCTTTATTTCGTTCTAATCTTGTTTCTTTTCTATTCTTATTCTGTTTTTTTATTTTTTTCATTTCTATTACCTCTTTATTCGCACTTTTAGTATACCATAAAATTTAAGAAAATCTAGATTTCTATGATGATAAGAAAATAACTTGACATTATTTACCAAGTTATTTCAGTCTATCCAAAGTAATTTCCTTAAAAGCATTATTTTTAATATCATTTAAAACAAGAAGATAAGCTTTCTCGTAATCAATATTATTACCTTTTAAAATAGCACCTCTTTTTTTAGCGATTTCTTCTATTATTTCTATACTAGTCAAATTATCTACCTTAATATTATAACGTTCTTCTAATTTTTCTTTATATAATTTAACTAGAATATCTATAGCAAATAAAGCAAGATCTTCTTTATTAAGAATCTCTTCTTTAATAGATGAAAATATTGCTAAGATTCTTGCTTCATATTGGTCTTCTAATTTAGGCCATAAAATACCAGGTGAATCTAGTAAATCTATATCTTTATTAATTCTAATCCAAGATAGACTCTTAGTAAGACCTGGTTTATTTCCTACTCCTACAGCTTTCTTACCTACTAATCTATTAATTAAAGTACTTTTACCTACATTAGGTATACCTATAATTAAAGCTCTTAAGTTACGTGGCTTTAGCCCCTTAGATTTTCTTTTTTCATTTAATTCTTTACTAACACTTTCGCTTAAATCTAGAACTTTTTTAACATTCTTATTATTAGCATTATTAGCAAGATCAACTGCTACTACTTTATAACCAAGTCCCTCATAATAACTAATGAATTTATCAGTTTCTTTTTTATCACACAAATCATATTTAGTCATTATTAATATTCTAGGCTTATCTTTAATTAATTCATCGATATCTTTAATCTTAGAAGATATAGGCATTCTTGCATCTATTACTTCATAAATTATATCAATTAGATTAATCTTTTCCTTTATTTCTCTTTTAGTCTTAGCCATATGACCTGGATACCAGTTGATACCGATTTTGTAAACCCCCTCTTTTTTATTATCATTTGACATATAAATCACTTCCTCACATAAAATCTATTTCATTATATCATACTTTTTAACCAAAAGAAAAAGTAGACATTAATCTACTCTATAAATTGTAATTTAGCAATTACTTTGTATTTTTTTTCTTCATTACCTTTCCTATAATAAACACTATAATACTTGGTATTATAAATTCAACTATTCTTTCAATAATAAAGGCATAAAATGGTGCCGAATTGCTATGTGTGTTATATTTAGAATAATCTACTCCTAATCTAATTGCGAAACCAATAATTAAAAATATTGATACAACATATAAGAATTTGTAAATATTTTCTTTCTTCATATAATTTTTATCTCTTTCTTTCTAGCGACAAATTGTAATTTATTTCTTTTTATTTAATTTTTTTACTGCATCTCCATTTTTATCAATATCTCCATTAACATAGGCTAAAATACCAAACTTGCAAAATGGACATACTATTGCTTCTTTAAAAACTTCCTGTTTACAACGAGGACAAACAATATATTCTGTTTCATCATTTTTAATCTCACTATTTTTCTTTGACATATTAAATAATTTCATCATTACATCTCCAATCTCATTTTAATCTTTAGTTTTCCAACTTATTAATTGTCTTTCTAATTTTAACTTTTAAAAATAATCCAAACCACCAGATGAATAATCCTATTATAATAAATACAATTTTTTGGTTTAGTTTTGTTAATATAAATCCAGATGATATTGCTAAAACGATTCCTATACCAATTAGAATTTGAGTAAATATTTCAACAATTTTTAACTGTTTTAAAGACATCATTAAAGCCATAATATGATTTTCTGAGTTATTAATTATTTCATTATTAGTTAATTTTTTACCTGCAAACAATTCATTTAATGTTATATCTAATATATTACACAATGTTTTCATTAATGAAACATCTAGTAGATTTAACCCTCGTTCCCACTTGCTTACCGCATTTATACTAACTCCTAATTTTTCTGCAAGTTGTTCTTGTGTTAAATCTTTATTCTTTCTTGATACTGAAATAAATTTCCCAATTTTTTCTTGATTCATAATAAACTCCTCCAATATCTGAATTATATATTTTATTTTCTATTTTTAACACACACCAAAGGTTTAATTTTACAAATTACTATTTATTAAACAAATCACTAAATTGTAATTTGCTATTAAATAATTGAGAAAACAATTAATAAAATTCCTACTATTACAAAAATGCTGCCCCATATTCTAAGAACAATTTTCATTTTAGGATTTTTTAATAATTTATCTGGTATTCTAGGACTTTTAAGTCCCATAAAAAATTGAGGAACTAAAATCATAAAAAATGCAACTATTGTAATTAAAATTCCTGTAATTAACATACAATACCTCCTTACAAATTACTATTTATTAAACAAATCACTAAATTGTAATTTATTGAATAGACCACTTACTATTTTTATCTTTTCTATATGCTTTTTTTCCATAATCCAAATTTGCTATTTTTTTTATTGATTTATCCATTTCATATATTTCTTCTAATGCAACTATTTTTGATTCTTCAACGCTGTGTTCTCTACCACATAGGAATTGCCAGCATCCGTCATCAGCATCATGACTAACATATAATATAGGTTGCTTTTCATTGAGTATATGAACACAGGTAATAACAGCAGTATTTGGCTTATCTTTAAAGGGGAATTTTTTAAATAAGTTCATATATACACCACACTTTCAAATTACTATTTATCTATCTATTTTCTTCCGAAGTATTATGGGGGTTTACCATACGGTATCAACTAAAAAAATTACCCCATTTTTGAATAAAAATAACTATTTTTGCTCATTTTTTGTTGCTTTTTTGAAAAAATGCGTAAGATCTAAAAGCTCGCAAACCCTTTATTTATAAAGACTTCTCAAGTGGGGTTAAATAAATTGGTATCAAGCATTGAATTTGACTATTATTATTCATTTTCATCACCACTTTCCATATCAATATGAAGATTAATCTCTTCTTCTGTGGGCAATTTGTCTAATATGTTCTTAGGCAATCTGTTATTTAACTTATACGTTGAAACACCAATAGGTACATTAGCTGACTGCAAGGACCAATCTACTGTAACTCTATTTTTTTCTCGGCATAATAATAGTCCAATTGTGGAATTATCATATTCCTTCTTCAACAATTTATCAACAACTGTAACATAAAAACCTATCTGTCCAACATATTCTGGTTTAAATTCTCCTGCTTTAAGTTCTACTACTATATAACATCTTAATTCTAAATGATAAAATAGCAAATCAATATAAAAGTCCTGATTATCAACTGATATTCTATATTGATTTCCTACAAAACTGAATCCCTTACCAAGTTCTAATAATACATCTCTTATTTTTGAAACCATTTTATTTTCTAATTCTTGTTCTTTATAATTATTATCTAAAGAAATAAATTCAAAAATATAGGGATCTTTTACTGTATTATTTACTAAATCACTATCGTTTGGAGGTAATAGCAATGAAAAATTATTATTACTTTTACCAATTCTTTTATGAAATTCTGAATCTATTTGAAGTGCTAAAACATTCCTACTCCATCCATTTTTAATAGCATTTTCTGCATAAATTTTTCGCACCTTTTATCCTTAATTTTTTCAATCAACAATAAATTATGACCCCAGGGTAATTTGGCAACAAGCTGTTGCCAATTTTCATCATCTGCATATTCTTCGTAAAATAACCGCATTGATCTTATATTTCTTTCTGAAAAGCCTTTCATGTTTGGAAAAGTTAATTTAAGTTCTATAGATACTTGTTTGGTAAAATTATTACCATATTTTTTGTTTTCTGAAACTATCTTACCTAATCTGAAATATAACATGATTAAATTGCTATTGACTTGTTGCATTGTTTTTATCTGTGCGTTTAAAATTTCTTCCTTTATATTACCAATTATTTTTTTAAAGTCTTTTTCTAACATAAAATTACTCCTTTCTTAATTAACAAATAATGGGGGGTTAACTATGCGGTATCAACCAAAATGTTTTACCCTATTTTTTTATAAAAATAGCCAATTTTACTCATTTTGAGCCATTTTTTGTTACTTTTTTAAAAAACGTGTAAGATCTCAATGCTCGCAATCTCTTTATTTATAAGGGTTTCTCAAAGGGGTTGAATAAATCGGTATCAACCAGTT